>CAHJWT010000067.1 GCA_903643075.1 Sphingomonadaceae bacterium
GCCCCCGACGGCCTCGACGCGGTGGCGCGCCCGCGCTGGCCACTCGATCCCGCCGCCGAGCCGGTTCGCGGGGCCGGCGTCAAGGCGTGAGCCTCAGCCGGCGACCGCCGGCTTGAGCACTTCCTCGGCCCAGGCGCGAAAGGTCGTCGGCGCGGTCGTCTCTGGCGTCCGCGCCGCGACGCTGTCGGGGTCGATCGGGCCGAACATCTGCCCCTGGCGGATCGTGTCGACCTGCTGCAGCGCGTTGTCCATGAACCCCGGCATGGCGAGGCCGCGGACCGCCGCGCCGGTCGACAGCAGGTCGTCCATCCGCAGCGACGCGGTGACCAGCCCGGCCCGGTCGGCCCACGGCGTGTCACGGCCGAACGCGGTGACGACGACGACGCGCGCGACGCCGCGGCGGGTGATCGCTTCGGCCGCGGGTCGCGTGAAGTTGACGTAGACATCGTCAAGATCCGGCTTGGGCGTCGGCGGCGCGACCCAAAAGAGCGCCTCGGCCCCGTCGAGCGCGCGGTCGATCACCGCCGCGTCGCCGTGCGACCCGGCGACGACCTCGACCGCGTCGCGGACTTCCGGCGGCAGCTCGCCGGATCGCGGACGACGACGCGGCAGCGTTCGCCGGCATCGATCAGGCGGCAGACGACGTGGCCGCCGATGTTGCCGGTGGGCGTGGTCACGACGATCATGACGACTTCCTCGCGAGCCGTGGCGCGACCGGCCGGTGCCGGACGATCCTAGATCTCGACCTGGCTGCCGAGCTCGACGACGCGGTTGGTCGGCAGCTTGAAGAATTCCATCGCCGACTCGGAGTTCGACAGCATCCACGCGAAGATCTTCTCGCGCCAGATCGCCATTCCCGGCCGGTCGCTGGCGAGGAGCGTCTGCCGGGCGAGGAAGAAGCTGGTGTCCATCATCTTGATCTTCGGCCCGCACGCCTCGATCAGCTTGAGCGTCGCCGGGATGTTGATCTCCTGCATGAAGCCGTAGCGCATGATCATGCGGTAGAAGTTCGAGCCCAGCGGCCGCACCTCCATCCTGTCCTCGTCGTCGACGAACGGCACTTCGTCGATGACCACGGTCAGGATGAGGACGCGGTCGTGGAGCACCTTGTTGTGCTTGAGATTGTGGAGGAGAGCGTGGGGGACGCCTTCGGGCGAGCTGGTCATGAATACCGCCGTGCCCTGGACGCGCGTGGCGGCGGTGGCGGCCGACTTGATGAACACCTCGATCGGCATCGCGCTCTCGCGGAGACGGAGCATCATCAGCTGCCGTCCGCGCGCCCACGTCGTCAATAGGGTGAAGGCGACCCCGCCGACGAGGAGCGGGAACCAGCCGCCGTCGGGGATCTTGGTCAGGTTCGACGCGAAATAGGCACCGTCGATGATCAGCAGGACGGCAAGCAGCGGTCCCGCCCACCACCGCGACCACTTCCATATGGTCAGGACCAGCACCGCGATCATCATCGTCGTGATCAGCATCGTGCCGGTGACGGCGATGCCGTAGGCGGCGGCCAGGTTGTTCGACGTGCGGAAGCCGAGGACCAGGAGGATGACGAGGATCAACAGCGTCCAGTTGATCGATGGAATGTAGATCTGTCCCGCCGACCGCGCGCTGGTGTGGATGATCTTCAGCCGCGGCAGGAAGCCGAGCTGCACCGACTGCTGCGCGACCGAGAAGGCCCCCGAGATCACCGCCTGGCTGGCGATTACCGTCGCCGCCGTGGCGAGGACGACGAGCGGCAGCCGCGCCCAATCGGGGGCCATCAGGAAAAACGGATTCTGCGCCTTGGCCGGATCGCCGAGCAGCATCGCCCCCTGGCCGAGGTAGGACAGCATCAGCGCCGGCAGGACGAGATACAGCCACGAGATCGCGATCGGCTTGCGCCCGAAATGGCCCATGTCGGCGTAGAGTGCCTCCGCCCCGGTCACGGCGAGGACGACCGAGCCGAGCGCGAGGAAGGCGAGCACCGGATCGGCAACAAAGAACAGGACCGCCCAGTGCGGCGATAGTGCGGCGACGATGCGCGGGTGGCCGGCGATCTCGATCGTGCCGAGGACGGCGATGACCGCGAAGTAGAACAGCATGATCGGCCCGAACAGCGCCCCGACCTTCGCCGTGCCACGCGACTGGATGACGAACAGGCCGATCAGGATCACGATGGCGATCGGCAGGACGAAGCGGCCGAGGCCCGACTGGACGACGGTCAGCCCCTCGACCGCCGACAGTACCGAGATCGCCGGGGTGATGATCGCGTCGCCGAAGAACAGCGCCGTCGCGAGCACGCCGAGCATGACCAGATAGCGCGACCGCCCCGCCCCGGGCGACAGCCGCGAGATCAGCGCGAGGAGCGACATCGACCCGCCTTCGCCGCGGTTGTCGGCACGCATGACGATGAAGACGTACTTGACGGTGACCACCATGATCATCGTCCAGAAGATCAGGCTGACGACGCCGAAGACGTGCAGCCGGTCGACCGCGAGCGGATGGTGGCCGACGAACACCTCCTTCATCGCGTACAGCGGGCTGGTGCCGATATCGCCGAAGACGACGCCGACCGCGCCGACCGCGAGCTTGGCGAAGCTGTCCTTGTTGTGGTCGGCGGTTGCGTTGGGCGCGCCGGCGAGCGCGACCTCGGGATGCGCGTCGACCGTCGGCCCCCGCGCGGCGGCGACGCTCATCGCCCGCGGGACCGCGAGCGCGCTCGAACGAGGATCACGGTGCGGGGACTCATGCGTTGCTGCAGCCCCGACGTTACCACGGCGCATGGTGCGCCGCAACGTGGCGGCGGGCGGGCCGGCGCGCTATAGCGCCGCGCAAGCCCCAGCGGAGGATCAGCGATGCACGTCGGCGTACCCAAGGAGATCAAGATCCACGAATACCGCGTCGGCCTGACCCCGCCGTCGGTGGCCGAGCTGACCGCGAACGGCCACCGCGTCACCGTCGAGACACTGGCGGGATCGGGGATCGACTTCACCGACGCCGACTATGTCGCCGCCGGGGCCGAGATCGCCCCCGACGCCGCCGCGGTGTTCGCCGACGCCGAGATGATCGTCAAGGTCAAGGAGCCGCAGCCGGCGGAATGCGCGATGCTCCGCCCGGGGCAGGTGCTGTTCACCTACCTCCACCTCGCCCCCGATCCGGAGCAGGCGAAGGCGCTGATCGCGTCGGGCGCGACGTGCATCGCCTATGAGACCGTCACCGACCGCAACGGCGGCCTGCCGCTGCTCCGCCCGATGTCGGAGGTGGCCGGGCGGATGAGCGTCCAGGTCGGCGCGCATTATCTCGAGAAGGAGCAGGGCGGCCGCGGCATCCTCCTCGGCGGGGTGCCCGGCGTCGCGCCGGGCCGGGTCGCGATCCTCGGCGGCGGGGTCAGCGGGGTCAACGCCGCGCAGATGGCGGTCGGCCTCCGCGCCGACGTCACGATCTACGACATCTCGACCGCGCGGCTGGCCGAGATCGACGACATGTTCGAGGGCCGGGTCAAGACCGTGTTCAGTTCGAAGGCGGCGATCGAGGCGGCGGTGGCGAGCGCGCACGTCGTGATCGGCGCGGTGCTCATTCCGGGCGCGGCGGCCCCCAAGCTCGTCACCCGCGACATGCTCAAGCTGATGAAGCGCGGGTCGGTGCTCGTCGACATCGCGATCGACCAGGGCGGCTGCTTCGAGACGAGCCACGCGACGACTCACCAGGACCCGGTCTACGTGGTCGACGGCATCATTCACTACTGCGTCGCCAACATGCCCGGCGCGGTAGCGCGGACGTCGACCTTCGCGCTCAACAACGCGACGCTGCCGTTCGCGCTGCGGCTCGCCAAGCTGGGGGCGGAAGGCGCGATGGCCGCCGACCCGCACCTTGCGGCGGGATTGAACGTCATGGCCGGCAAGATCCGCCACCAGGCGGTGGCCGAAGCGCTGGGCATGGAGTTCGTCGCGTGAGCGCGTGGGCGAAGCCCGGCGATCCGACCGACATCGTCAACTTCCGCCGCTTGGACGAGCGAATCACCACCTCGGGCCAGCCGAGCGTGGCACAGGTCGCCGACATCGCGGCGATGGGGGCGCGGCACGTGATCAACCTCGCTCTCCACACCCATCCGAAAGCACTGCCCGACGAGGCGGCGACCGTCGTGGCGTCGGGCATGGCCTACACCCACATCCCGGTCGACTTCGACGCCCCGACCGACGCCGACTTCGCCGGGTTCAGGGCCGCGATGGCGGCGACCGCGGGCGCACCGGTCCACGTCCACTGCATCGTCAATGCCCGCGTGACGGCATTCGTCCTGCGCTGGGCGCGCGAAGGCGGTGACGAAGTAGCGGCAAACGCGATGATGGACAGCGTGTGGCGGCCGGGCGGCGTCTGGGCGACGTTCCTGGGAGACGACGCCGGGGCCGGACGACCGATCGAGTATGCGGGACGAGATTATTAGCGAATAAATAAACGGCGATCCGCTTGCCGGACCTTACCCGGCAAGCACCACCAGCCGTTCGCGTACCGAGACGAGGTCGGCGACGAAGCGGTCGAACTCGATCGCCGCCGCCGCCTTGTCCTCGATCCGGAGGAGGAAGCTCGGGTGGACGGTGATCCACGCCTCGCCGCCGTCGGCGAGCGTAAGAGGGCGGCCGCGCTCGCGCCCGATGGTCACCGCCTTGCCGGTCAGCGACCGCGCCGCCGTCGCGCCGAGCGCGACCGTCACCGCCGGCTTGATCACGGCGCGCTCGTGACTGATCCACCAGCGGCAGGCGTCGATCTCGGGGGTGTCGGGCTTCGAGTGGATGCGCCGCTTGCCGCGCGCCTCGAACTTGAAGTGCTTGACCGCGTTGGTCACGTAGGTCCGGCTGCGGTCGATCCCGGCGGCGGCGAGGGCACGGTCGAACACCTGCCCCGCCGGGCCGACGAACGGGCGGCCGGCGAGGTCCTCCTGATCGCCCGGCTGCTCGCCGACGAAGACCAGCCGCGCGTCGGGCGGGCCCTCACCGAACACCGTCTGCGTCGCCGGAGCGTAAAGCGGGCAGCGCTGGCATTCGGCGGCGGCCGCGCGCAGGCCTGCGATGTCGGCCGCGTCGTCGCCGGGCTTGGCGGGAACGACGACCGCCGCGCCGGCCGGCCGCGGTGATGCCGCCGTTCGCGGCGCCGCCGCCTGGACCGCGTCGTTGGTCATCCCCGCTTGCGTCCCGGCTTCGATCATCATCCGCGTCCGCTCCTCGGCTCCGGCGACGAGGCCCGGCACCAGCGCCGCCTCGGGCAGATTCTTCCAGTATTTCTTCGGCATCTCGGCGGTCATCGCCTTCACCTTCAGCCGCGCGGGGTTGAAGATCGACGCGTAGTAGGTCCGCCACGTCGCCTCGAGCGGATCGCCGTCGGGCGCGTCGGCCCGGGTCGCGCCGGGGGTGAAGGTCACCTCGCCGTCCCAGTGGACGCATTCCTCGGGCGTCAGGATCGACCACGCCATCTGGGCGAAGCGGCGGGCGAAGAAGCCGGCGTTCAGGCGGACGATGTGGTGCTCGGGCTCGAACCACGCGACGAAGCGCTCCTCCTTTGCTTCCTCGACCTCGCGAAAACGCACGAAGGCGCGCATCTTGTGGACATCGCGGCGGACCGCCTTGTCGAGGTCGTACAGCCGGCGGACGAGCGGATCGGCGGCGTCGTCGAACAGCTTCGGCTGGGTGCGCAGCCGGATCAGTGCGGCATAGAGCAGGGCGAAGCGCTCGGGGTCGGCGTTGCACACGACGCGACGGGCGATGTCGAGGAAGTCCTTCGGCACCGAAAACATCGGGGCGGTCGGAGGGGACGCGGCGTCGCCGGCGGCTGGCGCGCCGGCGAGGAGGTCGGTCGCCGCGTCGCCGACCTGCCAGACGATGTCCTCGCTCGAGACGCCCGCGACGGCGAACCCCCGCGCGGCTGCGCGCCAGCCGTCGAAGTCGTCGGCGCGGGCGAGAACGGCCGTCGGCACTAGCTTTTCCCGGCCCGCGGGAACGGCGACCCGCGCGGCGATTCGGTAGGTGCAGGTGAACTCCAGATCACGCCGCCATGCGCCTGAGGCGGCGAAGCCCTCTTCTTCGCGGCTTCGTGGCTTCGCGTGAACCCTCTTGCTTTCAGCACGACAGAAGGACTCACACGAAGCCACGAAGCCACGAAAAGATAGATGATGTCGAAGTCGGCGCGCGCGAGTACGGCGGTGAACACCTACCGGTCCACCGATGCCGTCATGCTGGCGCACACCAGCATCCACGCTAGAGCGAGTGGCACGCCTGTCCGACCGTGGATGCTGCCGTGCGCCAGCATGCCCCGTGGGTGGCGAAGGGTCAGCACAGCACCTCGAACGGGTGCTGGCTCGCCGCGATCAGGACCTTGCCCTGATCGTCGGTCAGCTTGAGCAGGTGGACCCCGCGCGCCTTCGCCGCCGCGACCACCGGGGCAATCCCGCCCTTGGCGTCGACGGTCGTCATCGCGCGCTGGCTCATCGTCGCCGCACCGCTGGCGACGCCGTCGAGCCATGCGTCGGCCCAGAAAGCTTCGTCGGTCATCGCCGGTCGACTCCCGGTCAGGCGAACAGTTCCAGCTGGCTCCGCTCGGCCTTGACCAGCGTCGGGCGGAGGACCGCGCTCTCGGCGAGCGCCAGCGGCCGCCAGTCGGCGGTGACGACGAACGGCCGCAGCCGGTCAATCGATCGCGTCAGCCGGCCGAGGTCGTCGAGCCGCAAACGACGCTGCCGCCGCGACCGGAGAACCGCGTTGACCGTCTTCACGCCCATGCCGGGGATACGGAGCAGCAGCTCGCGCGGGGCCCGGTTGATGTCGACCGGGAAGTCGGCGCGGTGCTTGAGCGCCCACGCCGTCTTCGGGTCGATGTCGAGCGGCAGCATCCCGCCGTCGGTCGCCGCCGCGACCTCGTCGACCTTGAAGCCGTAGAAGCGCATCAGCCAGTCGGCCTGGTACAACCGGTGCTCGCGCATCAACGGCGGCCGGACCAGCGGCAAGACGGCCGACGCGTCGGGGATCGGCGAGAAGGCGCTGTAGTAAACGCGGCGCAGCCCGAACTTGCCATAGAGCGACGACGCGCTGGCGACGACGTCGGCGTCGGTCGCGGCGTCGGCCCCAACGATCATCTGCGTCGACTGGCCGGCGGGGGCGAACTTCGGCGCGGAGCGATACTTCTTCCGCGCGTCGAGGTTGTCGTCGATCCCCGCCTTCAATTCGCGCATCGCGGTGCGGATGCGCCTCGCGCTCTTCTCGGGGGCGAGCGCCGTCAGCCCCGGCTCGGTCGGCAGCTCGACGTTGATCGACAGCCGGTCGGCGTAGAGCCCGGCCGCCTCGATCAGCGCCGGATCGGCATCGGGGATCGTCTTGAGGTGGATGTAGCCACGGAAGTCGTGGTCGAGGCGCAGCGTCTTGGCGACGAGGACGAGCTGCTCCATCGTATAGTCGCTGCTGCCGATGATCCCCGACGACAGGAACAGCCCCTCGATGTAGTTGCGCTTGTAGAAGCTCAGCGTCAGCTTGACGACCTCGTCGACGGTGAAGCGCGCGCGGCGCACATTCGACGACCGCCGGTTGATGCAGTAGTGGCAGTCGAAGGTGCAGCTGTTGGTCAGCAGGATCTTGAGGAGCGAGATGCACCGGCCATCCGGCGCATAGCTGTGGCAGATGCCGCTGCCCTCGGTCGATCCAAGCCCCTTGCCGCCGGCGCTGTTGCGCTTGACCGTCCCCGACGACGCGCACGACGCGTCGTACTTCGCCGCATCGGCAAGGATCGCGAGCTTGGCGCGGGTGTCGAGATGCGACATGCGTTCAGCCTATGTTCTTGGCCGCCGCAGCGCAAGCGTGCGGGTGTCGCAGCGGCTAGGCTGTCGCCAGACGCTGCTTGCGATCATGGTCCAGCGACCAGCGCAGCACCCCGCCGATCGCCTGCGCGCCGGCGCGGACGAACGGCTTGCGGTGGAGCGGCACACGCAGCCCGTGCATCGCCGCCGCCCAGTCGTTGAGCAGGTCGACGCCGGCATCCATCATCACCTTCGCCGGCGCGGCGGTGTTGGCGGCGGGCGGGGCCGACGACAGGACGACGCGAGCGATCTCCCGCGCGCGCGCGTCGGCCTTCAACTGGGGTCGCACGGCGCGGAAATAGGCGGCGACGCCGCGGCGGTCGATCGGCACGTCGGTCGCTCCGAGCGCGACCGCGACGCGCGCCGTTTCGGCGTAGTACCGGTCCTGCGCCGCCGGCGGCAAAAGGGGGTCGCGGTAGCGGACATAGGCGCGCAGGAACGCGTCGGCCCCGGCGACGTGGACCCACGTGAGGACGGCGGGATCGTTCGCCGCGTACGGCGTCCCGTCGGGTAGCGTGCCGCCGACATGGTCGTGGATGCGGCGGACGCGGTCGATCATGCCGCCGGCGAAGTCGGTCGAGCCATAGGTCGTCCCGGCGATGAACTGCGCCGTCCGTTTCAATCGCCCGGTCATGTCGCGGCGGAAGTTGCTGTGGTCCCACACCCCCGCCGCCGCCGCCGGATGAAGCATCTGGGTGAGGAGCGCAGTGACGCCGCCGATCATCATCGTCGCGAAGTCGCCGTGGACCGCCCACGCGATACCCCCGACGGGGACCAGTCCCGCCTCGCCGGCGGCGCGGACGAAGCTCGGCGCGTCGCTCCGCGATCCGACCATGCGGTGGACCTCGTCGGCGATGCGGATGCGGAGGTCGGCCATGCGACCAAGATAGGGCGTCACCGCGCGCAAGCGAAGCGGCATCGCGCCGCGTCGGCCGAGCAGCGCCCCTTGCCTCACGCGAACAGCCAGTGCCCGAGGAGGCGGCCGAAGGGAAAGGTGAACAGCCCGGCGACGAGGATCGCCCCGATGACCAGCCCGCGCGCCGAGCGGCGGTGCTGCTGGACGCGATGCCGCCGCGCGTTCCACACCAGCCGCGGGACCATGACGAGGACGAACAGCGAGATCAGGTGGATCGGCGACACGTCGCCACTGAACACCCCCCAGTTGCGCCCGCCCGCCTGCGCGTTGAACGCGAGGCTGGTCAGCGCCGTCAGCAGCATCGCTGCGACCCAGACCCAGCCGAGAACGCGGTGGCTGCGGCTGCCCTTGGCGCGGAGCATCATCGCCGGGGTCAGGACGAGCGCGACGCCGATCAGGCCGAGGTGCACCCAGACCGACGGCGGCAGCGCCCCCCAGTCGGCGCGGCCGCGGACGACGGCGAGCGCGACGACCGCCGCCATCGCCGCCGCGGCGAGCCCGAGCGCGCGGTCGGCGGGATCGCGGTTCCACCCGCGCGGGCGGGCATGAGGGTTCAGGGACTTGGCGGCGGCGGTCGCGATAGCAATGGCTCCTCGAGGGCGATGCTAGCGCGCCGTTCCTCCCGTTGTCATCCTGCGCGCACGAATCTCCTGTCATCCCCGCGCAAGCGGGGACCCTTGGCCTCGAAGATTGAGTGCACGGGTCCCCGCTTGCGCGGGGATGACAGGACGGCAGGAAGGCCGCTAGCATCGCCCGGCCACGAGGGACACCAATGCACCGCTTTTTGCTCACCGCCGTTCTTGTCCTCGCCGTCCCCGCCGCCGCCGCCGCCCACGACGAGGTGGCGAAGATCGTCGCCGACCATTGGGCGTGGACGCTGAAGAACGATCCTCTTCTCGCCACCCATGTCGGCGTCCGCACCTACGACAGCGATCTTCCCGACCCGAGCCTCGTCGAGCAGGACCGCGAGGCGGCGCAGGCACGCGGCTTCGTTGCGCGATTGAACGCGCTGCCGAAGACGGGACTGACCGCGGCCGATACGACCAACGTCGCGATCCTCCGCCGCAGCCTCGGGACGCAGATCGAGCTGAACGACTTCTCGGAGCGCGCGATCCAGTTCTCCAACCGCGCCGGATGGCACACCTATTTCGCCGACCTGCCGCTCCAGTTGCCGTTCTTCACCCGCGCCGACTACGACTCGTACCTCGCCCGGCTGGCCAGGATTCCCGCCTACGCCGCGGCGTCGACCGCGGTGACGCGCGTCGCGATCGCCCGCGGCGACGTCCTGCCGTGCATCGTCCTGGCGAACTTCGCGACCTCGATCACCGGCGAGATCAAGGCACCGACGGCGTCGCGCTTCTACGCGCCGTTCGTCACCCGCCCCGACGCGATCCCCGCCGCCGACTGGCCGGACCTCCAGGCGCGCGCCGTCGCCGTCATCCGCGATGCCGTCAACCCGGCGTACCAGGCCTACGCCGACTTCTACACCCGCGACTACAAGTGCCGGCAAACGATCGGCGCGTCGGCGCTCCCCGACGGCGCGGCGTACTACGCGTTCAAGGTCCGCGAGCAGACGACGACGACGCTGACCCCGGCGCAGATCCACGATCTCGGCCTGAGCGAAGTCGCGCGCATTCGCGCCGAGATGGACGCGCTCGTCGCCTCGACCGGCTTCAAGGGCGACCGCGCCGCATATATCGCGATGCTGCGGTCCGACCCCAAATACTACGCCCACAGCCCGCAGGAGCTGATGGCGGCAGCGGCGCTGACCGCAAAGACGGTCGACGGGTACATGCCCAAGCTGTTCGGCCGCCTGCCGCGCCTGCCGTACACCGTCCGCGAGATCCCCGCCGCGACCGCCGACGGGACGACGACCGCCTATTACAACGAGGGCAGCGCGGCGGCGGGCGTCGCCGGGACCTATTACGTCAACACGACCCACCTCGAGCAGCGCCCGCTGTTCGAGCTGCCCGCGCTGACGATGCACGAGGCGGTTCCCGGCCACCACAACCAGATCGCGCTGGCGCAGGAGCTCGACCTGCCCGAGTTCCGGCGTTTTGCCACCTTCTTCACCGCCTTCGTCGAGGGCTGGGGGCTGTATTCGGAACGGCTTGGGCTCGACATCGGTATCTACGACACACCCGAGAAGCAGATGGGCCGCCTCAGCTACGAGATGTGGCGCGCGTGCCGCCTCGTCGTCGACACCGGCATCCACGCGCAGAGCTGGACCAAGGAACAGGCGGTCCGCTTCATGGCCGACAACACCGCGCTCAGCGCAGCGAACATCGACGCCGAGGTCAATCGCTACATCGCCGACCCCGGCCAGGCGCTCGCCTACAAGCTCGGCGAGCTGACCATCCGCCGCCTGCGGACGAAGGCCGAGACCGAGCTCGGGCCGAAGTTCGACCTCCGCGCCTTCCACGACGCCGTCCTCGAACAGGGCGCGATCCCGCTCGACCTGCTCGAAACGCGGCTGACCGCGTGGATCGCGGCGCGGAAGGCGGCGTGACGCTCGCCGGGTTCGACGTCGACGCGTTCGTCGCCGCGACGCTGGCCGAGGACCTCGGCACGGGCGGTGACGTCACCTCGGCCGCCGTCATCCCCGCCGACGTGCGGCTGGCGGCGGTCATGGCCAGCCGCGACGCGATCGTCGTCGCCGGCTACGCCTATTTCCTGATCAATGCCGGCATCGATCAGGAAATAGGCGTA
>CAHJWT010000068.1 GCA_903643075.1 Sphingomonadaceae bacterium
GCGGGCGTCGCGCGCGGACGTCTCGGCCCCGGCAGCCGTCTCGCCGCGCGCCGGGCGCTCCTGCGCGGCGGCAGGCATGGCGAGGAAGAGGGCGGTGGAGACGATCAGGCGCATCGGGCAAATCCTCGGAGGGTGCATCGCTGAACCCGGCGTAGGGTTACATTCGGGACTGCGATGCGCTCTTGGCGGACAGGGCCGGAGCGAGTCGCTTGCGGCGACGACGACCGGTGCTCGCCACCTTCGGGGGAGATCGATCGGGACGGGTCGGCGCGCGTCATCCTGCCATGCTAGGCCAGCCGCTGCGGTGTAGGACAGTGTTTTGTCGCGTCAGTCGCTGTCGTCGCCCGGCGGCGGGTAGAGGCGGACGCGGCGGACCATCCGCGGGTCGCCGTCGATCACCTCGAAGCGCCAGCCCGACGGATGCGCGACCATCTCGCCGACCGCGGGCACCCGCCCGGCGAGCATGAACACCATACCGCCGAGCGTGTCGACGTCGCCGCCGATCGCTTGCGCGGCGAAGGCGTGGGCGGTCGCCACGTCGAGGTCGGCCAGATCGAGCCGTGCGTCAGCCTCGTATAGCCCGTCGCCGAGCGCCTGGATCAGCTTGGCTCCGTCCTCGTCGTGCTCGTCCTCGATGTCGCCGACGATCTGCTCGACGAGGTCCTCGATGGTGACGAGGCCGTCGGTCCCGCCGAACTCGTCGACGACGATCGCCATGTGGGTCCGCCCGGACCGCATCCGCGCGAGGAGGTCGAGGACGCGCATCGACGACGGCACGAACAGCACCGTGCGGAGCAGCGACCGGACGTCGAGGTCGGCGAACGGCGCGCTTGAGACCCGGTCGTCAAATGTCGTCGCGATCCGCGCGTAGACGTCCTTCAGGTGAACCATGCCGACGACGTGGTCGAGGTCGTCGTCGAACACCGGCAGGCGGCTGTGGCCGGCCTGCTCGAACAGCGCGACGAGGTCGGCGAAACTGCGATCGACGTCGAAGGCGACGATGTCGGCGCGCGGCACGGCGGCGTCGTCGACCAGCCGCTCGCCGAAATGGAGCAGGTTCTTAAGCATCGTCCGCTCGACGACCGACAGGTCGTCGCGGTCGGCCGGCTCGCCGACGACCTCGTCGATCGCCTCTTCGAGGCTTTCACGCAGGGTCGGCTCGGCCCCGCCGCCGAGGGCCGTCCGCAGGCTTCGCCACAGTCGGGTGGCGAAGCCGGCGCTAGGGTGGGGGTCGGGCATGGTCCCTTAATCGGGCGTCGCGTAGGGATCGGCAACCCCGAGCGTCGCCAGCGCCGCGGTTTCGAGCGCCTCCATATGCGCCGTGGCCGCGTCGTCGCCGTGGTCGAGGCCGAGCAGGTGGAGGGTGCCGTGGGCGATCAGGTGGCGCGCGTGGTCGACGAGCGCGACGCCCTTGGCAGCGGCCTCGGCGGCGCAGGTTTCGCAGGCCAGGACGATGTCGCCGAGCAGCGCCTCGCCGTCGTCGCTGTTCGCGAGGCCGTCGAGGAGGTCAGGCTGGACCATGGGGAACGAGAGGACGTTGGTCGGCTTGTCCTGGCCGCGGTACTGCGCGTTGAGGGTTCGCACCTCGGCATCGTCGGTCAGGCGGACGGCGACCTCGACGGCGAAGGCGGCGTCGACGAGGTGGGCGTGCGCCGTCTGCGCGAGCGCGGCGGCGACCGCGGCGGCGGCTAGGGCGGGCCAGTCGGTCGCGTCGTCCCAGTCGCCGACGGCGATCTCGGTGTCGACAGTCAGCACCTAGGCATCCTGCGGCGGCCCCTCGTACGCCTCGACGATGCGGCCGACGATCGGGTGGCGGACGACCTCGCGGCTGCTGAAGCGCAGCGTCGCGATGCCTGGGATGCCGTCGAGCTTGCGGACCGCGTCGGCGAGGCCCGACGCCGCCGGGTTGGGCAGGTCGACCTGGTTCGGATCGCCGCAGACGACCATGCGGCTGCCTTGACCGAAGCGGGTGAGGAACATCTTCATCTGGAGCGGCGTCGTGTTCTGCGCCTCGTCGAGGATGACGAAGGCGCTAGCCAGCGTCCGCCCGCGCATGAACGCCAGCGGCGCAATCTCGATCTCGCCGCTCGCCAACCGCCGCTCGACCTGCTCGGTCGGCAGCATGTCGTAGAGCGCGTCATAGAGCGGCCGCAGATAGGGGTCGACCTTGTCCTTCATGTCGCCGGGCAGGAAGCCGAGGCGCTCGCCCGCCTCGACCGCGGGGCGCGACAGGATCAGGCGGTCGACCGACCCGGCGACGAGCTGGCTGACCGCCTGCGCGACGGCAAGATAGGTCTTGCCCGTGCCGGCCGGCCCGAGGGCGAAGATGACGTCGTCACGGCCGAGCGCCTCGATGTAGCGGACCTGCGTCGGCGACCGCGGGACGATCGTCTTGCGCCGGGTGCGGATGACCGGATGCGGCGACCCGTCGTTCGCGACCACCCCGTCGAGCGCCCGATCGGCGAGGATCGCGACCGCGCCTTCGACGTCGCCGGGATCGACCCCCTGGCCTCGGGCGAGCCGGTCGTAGAGACCGCTCAGCACGTCGCGGGCGCGCGCGGCGCTGTCCGCCTCGCCCTCGATCGACACGCGGTTGCCACGCGCGGCGATGTAGACGCCGAGCCGGTTTTCGAGGACGATCAGGTTTTGGTCGTACTGGCCGAACAGCGGCCCGAGAAGTTGCGGCCGCTCGAACTCGAGTTCGAGGCGGACGCGGTCGCCGCCTCCGGTTGCCGCCGGTCCGGGCGGCCGCGGCGGCGCGCTCCGGCTGGCGGGACCGCCGCGCGGCGCCGACTTCTTCGCCACTAGGCGGCGGCTCGGGTCAGGGTCACGGGGGCTCCTTCGAGGCTGTTGGGCTGGGCGTCGATCAGGTCGACGGCGAGCATATCGCCGATCCGCGCGCCTGGCGAGACGACGACGACCGACTGCAGCCACGGCGACTTGCCGATCAGCTGGCCGGGACGGCGGCCGGGGCGGTCGAGGAGGATGTCGCAGCGCGTGCCGACGCTGGCGCGGTTGAACGCCAGCGCCGAGGCGGCGATCGCGGCCTGGAGCGCGGCGAGGCGCGCGTCCTTGACCGCTTCCGGCACCTGGCCCGCCATCGTCGCCGCAGGCGTGCCGGGCCGCGACGAATACTTGAAGCTGTAGGCCTGCGCGTAGCCGACGTCGGCGACGATCCGCAGCGTCGCGGCGAAATCGGCGTCGGTCTCGCCGGGAAAGCCGACGATGAAGTCGCCCGACAGCGCGATGTCGGGCCGTGCCCGCCGCAGCCGGTCGAGCGTGGCGAGGTACGATGCCGTCGTGTGCGCGCGGTTCATCGCCCTGAGCAGTCGGTCGGACCCCGACTGGACCGGCAGGTGGAGGTACGGCATCAGCGCCGGCACCTCGGCGTGCGCCGCGATCAGGTCGCCCGCCATGTCGCGCGGGTGCGAGGTGATGTAGCGCAGCCGCGCAAGGCCGGGCAGCGCCGCGATTCGCCGGATCAGCCCGGCTAGCGTCGTTGCGCCGTCGCAGTAGGCGTTGACGTTCTGGCCGAGCAGCGTGATCTCCTTTGCGCCGCCGGCGACGAGCGCCTGCGCCTCGGCGACGAGCGCGTCGGCCGGCCGCGACACCTCCGCCCCGCGGGTGTACGGCACGACGCAGAAGGTGCAGAACTTGTCGCAGCCCTCCTGCACCGTCAGGAAGGCCGAATGCGGGCTGACGGCGCGGCGCGGCGGCAGCGCGGCGAACTTCGACGCCGCCGGCATGTCGGTGTCGATCCCGCCGCGGGCGAGCAGCGCCGGGAGCCGGTGGTAGGCGTTCGGCCCGACGACGACGTCGATCGCCGGCGCGCGGGCGACGATCTCCGCGCCCTCGGCCTGCGCGACGCAGCCGGCGACGACGACCTTCGGCTTGGCGACGCGGGCTTTCAGCCGGCCGATGTCGGAATAGGTCTTTTCGGCCGCCTTCTCGCGGATGTGGCAGGTGTTGAGGACGACGACGTCGGCGGTGTCGATGCCGGCGGCGGCATAGCCTTCGGCTTCGAGCAGCTCGCCGATGCGCTCGGAATCGTAGACGTTCATCTGGCAGCCGAACGTCTTGACGTGGTAGGTCGCGGTCACGCCGCGAGCCTTACCCGACCGCGCTTGTTTTGACGAGGCGGGCGATGAAGAAGCCGTCGACCCCGCCGGCTTCGGCCAGCGTCCCGGGCAGCACGCGGACCGCCCCGTCGCTCGCGGCGAACCCCGGCGGCAGTTCGCCGGCGGCGACGGGATCGAGCCGCAGGTCGGGATGGCGGTCGAGGGCGGCGGCGAGCTGGTCCTCGCCCTCGGCGCGTTCGAGGCTGCATGTTGCGAAGACCAGCCGGCCGCCCGGAGCAAGCCAGCCGACGGCGCGGTCGAGCAGCGTTGCTTGGAGTTCAAGCAGCGGCGCGAGGTCGCGGCCGCCCTTGAGGTGAAGGACGTCGGGATGGCGGCGGAAGACGCCGGTGGCCGAGCAGGGCGCGTCGAGCAGGATGGCGTCGAACCGGCCGTCCGGCGCCCAAGCGAGCGCGTCGGCGGCGACGACCGTGGCGGCCAGCCGGGTCCGCACGAGGTTAGCGCGCAGCCGGTCGAGGCGCGCGTCGCTGACGTCGACTGCGGTCACTGCCGCCCCTGCCGCGGCGAGCTGCAGCGTCTTGCCGCCGGGCGCAGCGCATAGGTCGAGGACCGTCGTGCCGCGCGCGGCACCGAGCAGCCGCGCCGGCAGACCGGCAGCAATATCCTGCACCCACCACGCGCCGTCGGCGAAACCGGGCAGATCGGGGATCGCGCCGGGCCGCATCAGCCGGACATGGCCCGGGGCGAGCGATACGCCGCCGAGCCGCGTCGCCCAGTCGGCGGTCGCACCGGCGTCGCGCAGCGTCAGATCGAGCGGCGGCTCGCGACCAAGCGCGGCCGCCGCCGCCGCGACGGCGTCGCCACCCCACGCCAGACGCCATCGCCTCGCATAAGGTTCGGGCAGCGTCGGTGTGGCGGGAAGCGCTGCCCCCTCGCGAAGCAGGCGCGACAGGACGGCGTGGGTCAGGCGGCGCGGTCCGCCCTCGACCAGCGCGAGCGTCGTCGCGATCACGGCGTGGGCCGGTGTCGCGAGAAGGAGGTGGCCGGCGAGCCCGATCCGCAACGCTGTGCGCGCCCGCGCATCGGGTGGCAGCGGGCGCGGCGTCGCGCCGTCGATCAGCGCGTCGAGGTCGATCAGCCAACGGAGGACGCCGCTGGCCAAATTGCGGGCGAGCGCGCGGTCGGCGGGGTGATCGACGCCGGCAAGCGCCGCGGGAAGTGCGGCGTCAAGCGGCTGACCCTGGCCGAGGACGGCGGTGAGCAGACGAAGTGCGGCGCGACGGGCAGCAGTACCGGGCGGATCGAGGCGAGGGGGCGCGGAGCGGTAAATCATTGCCGCGCGGGTTAGCGAGTGTCGTGCGCGGGGTCGACTCCGGCGAAGGCGGAATCCTCCCCGCCCGCGGGGAGGTAGCGCATAGCGCCGGAGGGGCGGTCGGGCGAGCGGCCGCGGCCACCCTGTGACCGCCCCTCCGTCAGCCTGCGGCTGCCACCTCCCGCGAGCAGGGAGGATCAGGTGCCGTCTTAGATCACATGGAATAAATACAGCAGGATGATCACCGGGATTGGCACGCCGACCGCCCACAGAATACAGCCTCGACCCATCGCCCGTGCTCCTCGATTTGCTTACACCGGTGAAACGATAGCTGCGAACGGCGGTTCCGTCACGCCGCCGCGGCGTGGTCGGCGGCGGCCGGTTCGGCGAACAGCTTGCGGAGGTCGGACTTGACGATCTTGCCGTTGGCGTTCCGCGGCAGCGGCCCGTCCCAGAAGCGGACCTCGACGGGAACCTTGAACGCGGCGAGCTTCGCGGCGACGGTGGCGCGAAGCTCGTCGGCGGTGGCGTGGGCGCCGGGCTTCAGCGTGACGATCGCGGCGGGTTCCTCGCCGAGGCTGTGGTGCGGCCGCGCGACGATCGCCGCGTCCATCACCGCCGGGTTGTCGTAGAGCGCGTTCTCGACCTCGACGCAGTAGATGTTCTCGCCGCCGCGGATCAGCATGTCTTTGGCACGGTCGATGATGAAGACGAAGCCCTCGTCGTCGATCCGCGCGATGTCGCCGGTCCGCACCCAGCCGTCGACGAAGGTCGCCGCGCTCGCCTCGGGCTTGCGCCAGTATTCCTTGACCACGTTCGGGCCGAACCCCCACAGCTCGCCGACGCTGCCCGGCGGCAGCGCGACGCCGTCGTCGCCGGCGATCTTCGCGTCGCACACCGGCACCGGCGGCCCGGCGCTGTCGGGACGGTGCTGGTAATCTTCGCCCATATGATGGGTGAAGGTCGCCGATGTCTCGGTCATGCCCCAGCCGTTGCCCGCCTGCGCGCCCTTGAACTGCGTCGTGATCTGGCGGACCAGCTCGGGGGCCGACGGCGCGCCGCCATAGGCGACGCTCTCGAGGCTCGACAGGTCGTACTTGGCGCGGGCGGGATGCTCGAGGATCTGCCAAGCGATCGTCGGGACGCCGCCGCAGCTGGTCAGCCGCTCGCGCTCGATCAGCGCCATCGCGCCCTCCGCGTCCCACTTGCGCATCATTACCAGCTTCGCCCCGGCGAAGAGCGACGGCGACAGGACGGCGTGGCAGCCGGTCGCGTGGAAGAACGGGACCGACAGCAGCGATCCCTTCTGCGGCCCCGCCGGATCGGGCGCGGGCGGCATCTCGCCGCGGCGGAGATAGCTCCGCGCCGCCGAGCACGCGCTCGCCGCGATGTTCGACACGATGTTGCGGTGGGTGCCGAGTGCGCCCTTGGGCTTGCCCGTCGTGCCGCTGGTATAGAAGATCGTGCAGTCGTCCTCCGGCGCGAGCGCGACATCGGGCAGCGGCGTGTCGGGCAGGCCGGCCCAGGTGCCGGGGGTGCCGATCACGTCCTCGAGGCGGCGGGTCAGCGGGCCGAGCGGCTCCTCGGTGCCGCGGGTAACGTAGATCGCCTCGAGGTCGGGGCAGTTCGGCAGATGTTCGGTCAGCCGTGCGAGGCGCTCGGCGTCGACCAGCAGCACCTTCGTCCCGCTGTCGGCGAGGCCGTATTCAAGCTCGGCCCCGGTCCACCATGCGTTGAGCGGCGTGACGATCGCGCCAGCGAGCTGCGCGGCGAAGAAGGCGACCGGCCATTCGGGCAGGTTGCGCATGACCACCGCGACCCGGTCGCCTTTGGCGACCCCGTCGGCGACGAGCTGCGCGGCGAGCGCGGTGGTGGCGCGGGCGAAAGCGTCGAAGCTGACACGCTGGTCCTCGTGGACGAGAAAGATGCGGTCGCCGTGCGCGCGTCCGGCGAGGAAGACATCGCGCAGCGTCGGCGGCACGTTCTTCCACACCCGCGTCGGCCGGCCGCGGATGGGCAGCGTCTCCATCTCGAGCAACTGCCCCGGCGCCGTCAGCATGGCGTGGGCCTGGGCAATCGACATCGCCGGCCAGGCGGGTGCTTCGGTCATCATCGTCCCCAGAAAATCGGCTTGTTTTGCCGCTAGGTACGCCGATCGGCGCCAGGTGATCCAGCGCTAATCGGCCGGGGCCGCACCCAGCTCGCGCCGTAGGACGGGATCGAACAGCGCGTAGCCGAACAGCACGACCTGGACCGCCGCGCCGAGCAGGTAGGGATAGGCCCCGCCGATCTCGTACAGCCCGATACCGATCGCCGGCGCGACGATGAAGCAGCTGCCGTTGACCGCAGTGACCGCGCCGGCGACCGCGCCCTGCTCGTCCTCGCCGACCATCAGCGATGCGCCGGCGACGAATCCCGGCCGGGCGAAGCCGTAGCCGAGGCTGGTCAAGGCGAAGGCGGCGAGGATGCCGTAGAAATCATGCGCGAGCGCGATCCCGGCGAGCCCCGCCGCCGCCAGCGCCGCGCCCCAGCGCATCAGCGCCGACGCCGACAGGTCGAGCATCCGGATCAGTCCCCATTGCGCCAGCAGGCTCGCCCCCGCGCCGACCATCAGGACCGCGCCGACCGACTTCGCCGCCGCCGCCGGGGTGCCGCCGACATGGTCGATGACGAGGAAGCCGAGTGCCTGCCCCGTCGCCGCCTGGACGCTGCCCGACAGGAAGCCGTAGACCATGAACGGCCATACCCGCGGGTCGCGCAGCCTGAGCCGCGGCTGGCGGCCGATCGCAGCGGCGCGTGCGCTGCCCCCGGTTGCGCCGCCGGCGATCGTCGGCTCGGTCGCCGGCGCGCCGTGGCGGCCGTCATGGGCCTCGCGGGGCGGCCAATGACCCGGATCGTCGTCGGGGAGCAGCCGCCAGATGCCGACGCCGACCGCGACGGCGATTGCGGCGAAGGCAAACATCGGGGCCGACAGGCCGAGCGCGGGGACGTCGAAGAACGGCGCGACACCGGGCCCGAGGATCGTGCCGAGCCCGAAGGCGGATGTCAGTGTCGCCAGCGCGGCGGTGCGCGCATGGGCGTCGGTCCGCGCCGCGACATAGGCCTGCGCCGCCGGGTTCGACGCCGAGCCGAAGATGCCGAACAGGCCGCGCAGCAGGGTAAACAGGACGAACACCGCCGTCGCCGCCAGTGCGCCGCGCAGCCCGGCGAGGACTGCGCAGGCGCAGCCGAACATCGACACGGCGAAGCCGGCGACGCCGATCAGCATCAGCGTCTTCCGCCCGCGCGTGTCCGACTGGCGCGCCCAGAACGGGGCCGACACCGTCCACAGCAGCGCCGACAGCGAGAAGACGACGGCGACCAGCGTCGGCCGGATGCCGATCGTCCGCGCGATCGACGGCAGGACCGACTGGAGCGCGGTGTTGCCCGCCGCGACGACGAGCAGCCCCGCGAACAGCACGGCGAAGTCGCGGCGAGGGATGGGCGTCATGGCGGCGGGATGGCGTAGCCGGCCCCGTTTGCCAACCCTGGCAACTGTGGCCTGCCGGCAACGCGCGGCCATTTAAGGCGCGCACAGCTTGCGCCGTGACTCGGGCCATGCTGCATTTGCGTGACAGCGTTGGACCGGGGGCCGCATGATCCAGGTGGACGTCTACCAGCTCGACCGGCGGCTTGATCGCAGCTTCGCGGTCGACGGCGGCAGCCTCTACCCGACGATGTGCCGGCTCGCGGGAAAGCAGGTCGACAGCCTCGCCAATTTCGTTCTTGGCCAGGTGTCGGTGATGCGCGTCGATCTCGGCCGGCGCGGCTTCGCGGTCCTCGAACACCTGAGCTGACGCCGGCTGGCGACGGTCGCGGCTTGCGCCTAGACTGCCGCGCGTGACCGACGCGCGCACCTTCCTCGTCGTCGTCGACGACACGCCCGAAAGCCGGGTGGCGATGCGCTTCGCCGCGCTCCGCGCCGCGCACGTCGGGGCGAAGGTCGTCCTCCTCCACCCGATGCCGGCGACCGAGTTCATGGAGTGGGGCGGCGTCCAGGAGCTGATCGCGGCCGAAGCCAAGGCGAAAGCCGAGGCGCTCCTCGCCGGCGTCGCCGACGAGCTGGCT
Source organism: Sphingomonadaceae bacterium (assembly GCA_903643075.1). Lineage (GTDB taxonomy): Bacteria > Pseudomonadota > Alphaproteobacteria > Sphingomonadales > Sphingomonadaceae > Polymorphobacter_B. The sequence goes on from CAHJWT010000068.1 coordinate 9,496, forward strand.
GCCCTGTCGGGGGCGCGCCCGGGCATCATCGTCCGCGAAGGCGAGCCGACCACGGCGGTGCTGGCGACGGTCGCCGCCGACCCGTCGATCCGCGCGCTCGTCCTCGGCGCGGCGGCAGGAGGCGCGCCGGGGCCGCTCGTCGCCTTCTTCGCCGGCGAGCGCGCCGGGGCGCTGCCGTGCCTCGTCATGATCGTGCCCGGTGGCCTCGACGACGCGCGCCTCGCCGAGCTGACTTGATCTGCCATTCCCGCCGGGCCACATGACCCCGCGAAGCGAGAGGCGACCTTATGTTCATCGAGACCGAGCGCACCCCGAACCCGGCGACGCTCAAGTTCCTGCCCGGTCGGACCGTCAGCCCGTCGGGCACGATTGGCTTCACGACGCCCGGGGATGCCGCCGCGTCGCCGCTCGCTGCCGCGCTGTTCACGCTCGGCGACGTCGAGGGCGTGTTCTTCGGGTCGGATTTCGTCTCGGTCAACAAGGCTGAAGGCTCGGCCGACTGGGCGACCCTCAAGACGCAGGTGCTCGGCGTCCTCGTCGATCACTTCAGCAGCGGCGCACCGCTGATGGCCGGCGTGGCGACCGGTCCGGAGATCGCCGACGACCCCGAGGACGCCGACATCGTCGATCAGATCAAGGACCTGCTCGACACCCGCATCCGCCCGCAGGTGGCGAACGATGGCGGTGACATCATCTACCGCGGCTTCCACCGCGGCGTCGTCAGCCTCGAACTTCAGGGCGCATGCTCGGGCTGTCCGTCGTCGACCGCGACGCTCAAGGGCGGCGTCGAATCGCTCCTCAAGTACTACGTCCCCGAAGTCGTCGAAGTGCGCGCGATCTGATGGCGGCACCGCTCGACGATGCCTCGCTCGGCACGCTGTTCCGCGACGCGCGGACCTACTACAGCTGGAGCGACGCGCCGGTCACCGACGACGACCTGCGCCGGATCTGCGACCTCGCCGTCCTCGGCCCGACCTCGGCCAACGGCTCGCCGGCGCGCTTCGTCTTCTGCCGGACGGCCGAGGCGCGCGACAAGCTCGCGGCGTGCGTCAGCGAGGCGAACGCGCCCAAGGTCCGCCAGGCCCCGGTGACGGCGATCGTCGGCATGGACCTCGCGTGGCACGACCGCCTGCCCGAGCTGTTCCCCCATGCCGACGCCCGGTCGTGGTTCCACGGCAACGACGTCGCCATCCGGACGACGGCGTTCCGCAACTCGACGCTCCAGGGGGCGTACCTGATCATGGCGGCGCGCGCGCTCGGCTTCGACTGCGGCGCGATGTCGGGGTTCGACGCGAAGGCGGTCGACGCCGCGTTCTTCGCGGGGACGACGGTCGAGGCCAACTTCCTGTGCTCGATCGGCCATGGCACGACCGACAAGCTGTTCGCGCGCCTGCCGCGCCTGCCCTTCGCCGAGGCGGTGTCGCTGATCTGATGGAGCTGGTCGTCGACACGGCGTCGGCGGCGCTGTCGGTCGCGCTGATCGACGGCGGCGACTTGATCGACGAGCATCACGAGATCGTCGGCCGCGGCCACGCCGAGACCGTCGTCGCCGCCGTTGCGGCGCTGGTCGGCACCCGCGGCGCGGCGATCACCGGCATCGTCGTCGACGTCGGCCCGGGCAGCTTCACCGGGGTCCGCATCGGCGTCGCCGCCGCGCGCGGGCTGGGGCTGGCGTGGCGCCTTCCCGTCGCTGGGATCGGCAGCCTCGCGCTCGTCGCTGCCGCCGCCTTCGCCGACGACGATGCCGACACCGTCGTCGCGCTCGTCGATGCCGGCCGCGGCCGCGTCTACTGGCAGGCGTTCGCCCGTATCGGTCCGAGCCCGCTCGGCCCGC
>CAHJWT010000069.1 GCA_903643075.1 Sphingomonadaceae bacterium
GTCGCGCGCCGCAGCGAGGGTCGTTCCGCGTGCCGCCGCCGCCGCCGCGCCGAGCGTCAGCGCGGTTCCCGACGGTGCGTCGCGCTTGTCGCGGTGGTGGAGGTCGAGAACTTCGACGTCCCATCCCGGCAGCGCCGTCGCCGCCGCCGCGACCAGCCGGGTCAGGACGGCGACGCCGACGCTGGTGTTGGCCGTCTGAAGCACCGCCGCGTCGCGCGTCGCGCGGTCGATCGCGGCGTGATCGGCGGGCCTGAGCCCGGTCGTGCCGATCACGATCGCCGCGCGGCCGGCGCAAGCGGCGTCGAGGTTGGCGGCGAGCGCGGCGGGCGTGGTGAAGTCGACAAGCACATCGCTCGCCACGGCCAGCGCGGTCGGGTTGGTTCCGACGATCAGCCCGCGCCCCAGCGCCGTCCCGATCGCCGGGTGTCCCGCGGCTTCGACCGCGCCGGCGAGATAAAGGTCCGGATCGGCGGCGATTGCGGCGATTAATGCGCGACCCATTCGCCCGCCCGCGCCCAGAACGCCAATGCGCGTCATGTTGCCGCTCCATTACGTACGTTTCGTTAAACTTAGTGTGTCATCCCATGGCCGCAAAGCGCCCGGGGGCCGTCGTAATTGTGAGCGTGAGCGAAGTGGTGGGAATATCCACCCCGAACTGGAGCGTATCGGGCGTTGGAGCGCGGGGCATCGTCGAGACCGAGCGTCTCGCCGTGCTCGACCGCTACGACGTCCTCGATTCACCGGCCGAGGCGTCGTTCGACCGGATCACTGCGCTTGTCCGCACGGTGTTCAACGTGCCGATGGCGGCCGTGTCGCTGATCGACCGCGATCGCCAGTGGTTCAAGTCGCACCCGGGGATCGAGGCCGCCGAGACGCCGCGCGACATCGCCTTCTGCGACCACACTGTCGCGATCGGCCGGCCGATGATCGTCGCCGACGCCCATGCCGACCCGCGCTTTGCCGACAACCCCCTCGTCGTCGGCGCGCCGTTCATCAGCAGCTACGCCGGGGTGCCGCTGACCAGCCGCGACGGCTACCATGTCGGGACGCTCTGCGCGCTCGATTCCGTCGTCCGCACCTATTCGGCGACCGAGATCGAGATCCTGACCACCTTCGCCGCGATCGTCGTCGACGAGCTCGAACTGCGCCAGATCGCGCGCTACGACCACCTGACCGGCGTCCTTGTCCGCCGGGCGTTCATCGCCGAGGCGGCGCGCGCGATCGCCCGGCGCGACCGCTACGGCCGGCCGTGCACGCTCGTCCTGTTCGACCTCGATCACTTCAAGGCGATCAATGACCGGTCGGGCCACGCCGCCGGCGACGCCGTGCTGCGCGCGGTGACCGACTGCTGCATCCGGATGCTGCGCGCCAACGACGTCCTCGGCCGCGTCGGCGGCGAGGAGTTCGGCGTCCTGCTGCCCGAGCTCGATCCCGAATCGGCGCTCGCCGCGGCGAACCGCTTCCGCGTCGAGATCGAGGCGATCGCCGGGGTGCCGATCACCGCGAGCTTCGGCGTCGCGCCGCTGACCGCCGACGTCGCGACGACCGGCACGTGGTTCGCCGCCGCCGACCTCGCCCAGTTCGCCGCCAAGGGATCGGGGCGCAACTGCGCGCGGCTGTTCGTCGGCGCCGGCAGCCCGCCGACGGCCTGACGACGGTGGCGCGGGCCATCGTCGTCCTGACCGGGGCCGGCATCTCGGCCGAGTCGGGCGTGCCGACCTTCCGCGGCCCCGACGGGCTGTGGGAGGGCCACCGGGTCGAGGACGTCGCGACGCCCGCGGCGTTCGCCCGCGACCCGGTCCTCGTCCAGCGCTTCTACGACGCGCGCCGCGCCGCACTGGCGCGGGTCGAGCCCAATGCCGCGCACCACGCGCTGGCCCGCCTCGACCGCGACTGGCCCGGCGACCTGCTGATCGTGACCCAAAACGTCGACGACCTCCACGACCGGGCGGCGGCGGGGCTCGCTGGCGGTGGCCGCCTCGTCCACATGCACGGCGAGCTTGCGTCGGCGTTATGCGCGCGGTGCGGCGCGACGCAGGCGTGGGTCGGCGACCTGAGCGGGGCCGATCCGTGCGGCTGCGGCGGCACGCTGCGTCCCGACATCGTCTGGTTCGGCGAGATGCCGTACCACATGGACCGGATCGAGGCGGCGCTGGCGGCCTGCGACCTGTTCGTCTCGATCGGAACGAGCGGCGCAGTCTATCCCGCGGCCGGCTTCGTCGACCTCGCCCGCCGCGCCGGGGCCGACACCCTAGAGCTCAACCTCGACCCCTCGGCCGGCACGGCGTGGTTCGCCGAGGCGCGGCATGGCCCGGCGACGACGCTCGTGCCGGCATGGGTCGAGGACGTTCTCGCCGAAACCCAAAATTAACAAATAAGCGAAGTAAGCGCCCGCGGCGGGGTTTTCGCCACCGCCGGCCTGACCGGCGGCCCGGTCCGCCCGTGACGTGGTGGTCACGGCAGCGCGTCACGGCGCTTCATCGCAGATCCCGCAAAATAGAGTCGCGTCGCTCGCAACACGCCGTCCGACAATGAGAAAGAACGCGGCGCCCGCTGGCGTCCTGACGACACTAGTCGCGAAGGCGGCCTGTAGGACAGCGGTTTCCGCCACCGCCCGGTCATCGACGCCGGCGGGGGGACGGAATGAGGACAAGCCCCGCGCTTGCCATCCCGCCGTCCATTTGCCACAAGCCGGCGCAATCGTCGTCTTTCGGTCGCGCTGACGGCTGCGGCCCATCCCGGGGGAATCCATGACCTTCGTTCTCGTCGCGATCGCGTGCGGCCTCGCCGCCGTCGTCTACGGCATCGTCACCTCGCGCAGCGTCCTCGGCGCGTCGGCGGGGAGCGCGCGGATGCAGGAGATCGCGCTCGCGATCCAGGAGGGTGCCGCGGCGTACCTCCAGCGGCAGTATCTCGCGATCGGCATCGTCGGCGTGATCGTCGTCATCCTCGTCGGCGTCTTCCTCGGGCTGGTCCCGGCGATCGGCTTCCTCGTCGGCGCGATCCTGTCGGGGGCGACCGGGTTCATCGGCATGAACATCTCGGTCCGCGCCAACGTCCGCACCGCGGTCGCGGCGCAAACCTCGCTCCAGGCCGGGCTGACGATGGCGTTCCGCTCGGGCGCGGTGACGGGGATGCTCGTCGCCGGCTTGGCCCTCCTCGCCATCGCCGGCTACTTTTACGCGCTCGTCGATCCTAGCCTCGGCGGCATGACGGCGACGTCGCGTCCGGTGATCAACGCCCTCGTCGCACTCAGCTTCGGCGCGTCGCTGATCTCGATCTTCGCGCGACTGGGCGGCGGCATCTTCACCAAGGCGGCCGACGTCGGGGCCGACATGGTCGGCAAGAACGAACTCGGCTTTGACGAGGACGACGACCGCAACCCCGGCGTCATCGCCGACAACGTCGGCGACAACGTCGGCGACTGCGCCGGCATGGCCGCCGACCTGTTCGAGACGTACGTCGTCACGCTCGGCGCGACGATGGTATTGGTGGCGCTCCTTGTCGCCGGGGCCGACGCGGCGCGGCTGATGACGCTGCCGCTGCTCGCCGGCGGGGTGTGCATCATCACCTCGGTCATCGGCACCTTCTTCGTCCGCCTCGGCGGCGGGTCGATCATGGGGGCGCTGTACAAGGGCTTCATCGCGACCGCGCTGCTGTCGGTGCCGGCGCTGTATGTCGCGACGCGGGCGATCTTCCCCGACATGCACGCCGCGATCGGCACCGCGGTCGACGCGACGACGTCGGGGCCGACCGCGTCGCACACCGTGTTCAGCGCGATGGACCTGTTCTGGTGCATGCTGGTCGGTCTCGGCGTCACCGGCCTGATCGTGTGGATCACCGAATATTACACCGGCACCGGCTACCGCCCGGTCCAGTCGATCGCGCGCGCGTCCGACAGCGGCCACGGCACCAACGTCATCCAGGGCCTCGCGGTCAGCATGGAGTCGACCGCGCTGCCGACGCTGGTCATCGTCACCGGCATTGTCGTCGCCTACCAGCTCGCCGGGCTGATCGGCATCGCCTTTGCCGCGACGGCGATGCTCGCGCTCGCCGGAATGGTCGTCGCCCTCGACGCCTACGGCCCGGTGACCGACAACGCCGGCGGCATCGCCGAGATGGCGGGGCTCGATCCTCACGTTCGCGAGCGGACCGATGCGCTCGACGCGGTCGGCAACACGACCAAGGCGGTGACCAAGGGCTATGCGATCGGCTCGGCCGGCCTCGCTGCGCTGGTCCTGTTCGCGACCTATACCGAGGACCTCAAGCAGTTCTTCGGCACAGTCGCGGTCGATTTCAGCCTGTCGAACCCCTACGTCGTCGTCGGGCTGCTGCTGGGCGCACTGTTGCCGTACCTGTTCGGCGGCATGGCGATGACCGCCGTCGGCCGCACGGCGCAGGCGGTCGCCCAGGACATCCGCGCGCAGTTCCGCGAGAACCCCGGCATCGCCGACCGCAGCGTCCGGCCGAACTACGCCCGCACCGTCGGCCTCGTCACCAGCGGCGCGATCCGCGAGATGATCGTGCCGTCGCTGCTGCCCGTGCTCGCCCCGGTCGTCGTCTACTTCGTCATCCGCGCGGTCGCCGGCCAGGGCAACGCCTTCGCCGCACTCGGCGCGCTGCTGATGGGGGTGATCGTCAGCGGGCTGTTCGTCGCGATCTCGATGACGAGCGGCGGCGGCGCGTGGGACAACGCCAAGAAGGTCATCGAGCAGGGCGCGTACGGCGGCAAGGGCAGCCCCGCGCACCAGGCGGCGGTGACGGGGGACACGGTCGGCGACCCGTACAAGGACACGGCGGGCCCGGCGGTCAACCCGATGATCAAGATTACCAATATTGTGGCGTTGTTGTTGCTGGCCGCCTTGGCAGGCGGCGCCTAGATCCCTCTCCCGCTTGCGGGAGAGGGCGAGAGACGGCGCTACAGCGCCGGCCCGGGATGAGGGTGTCCGTCCGCGCAATGGGACAAGGCGTGTTCCAGCATACGCAGGACACCGTCGAGGTTTGTCAGCACATCAGCGTTCCAGAAGCGCAGCACCCGCCAGCCGTGTTCGGCCATCATGGCGCTGCGACGTTCGTCGTATGCTGCGGCGTCAGTATGCTGGCTACCGTCGAGCTTGACGACGAGCCGCGCGGCGACGCAGGCGAAGTCGGCGATGTACGGTCCGATACTGTGCTGCCGGCGGAACTTGGCGTTGGCGAAACGACGATTGCGGAGTGCGGCCCACAGCTTGCGCTCGGCGTCGGTCGATGTCGCGCGCAGCGTGCGGGCTGACGGTGCGGCGGATGCGCGACATTGCACGAAGATAACGGTTGGCGTTGCTGTCGAACAGACACCCTCACCCCGGGCCGCGCCTGCAGGCGCGTCTCTCGCCCTCTCCCGCAGGTGGGAGAGGGATCAATCGGCCGCCGCCGCCTCGATCCGCTCCATATCGGCGTCGCTCAGGCCGAAGTGATGCCCGATCTCGTGGACGATCGTATTCGTCACCAGCGCTTCGAGGCTCTCGCCGGTCTCGCACCATTCCTCGAGCAGCGGGCGGCGGTAGAGGAAGATGATATCGGGCAGCGCGCCGGTCGGGACGTCGCCCTTCAGCCCGACGTGGCGGCCGTGATAGAGGCCGAGGATGTCGAACTCGCCCTCCAGCGCCATCGCCGCCATCACCTCGGCGTCGGGAAAATCCTCGACGCGGAGGACAACCGGGCCGAGCCACTGCCGAAACTCGTCGGGCAGGCGCTCGATCGCCGCCTGCGCCAGCGCGTCGATGTCGGCGAGGCTCGGCGGGGAGGTGCAGGTTTGACGGTCGCTCATGCCGCCCGGCATAGGGGCGCTCCGCCGCCGCGCCAAGGAGCCCGCGCATGATCCCCAAGCTGGTCGACGCCGAGATCGAGCTGGCGCTCGCCGAACTGCCGGGCTGGAACCGCGACGGCGGCGCGATCGTGCGCCACTACCGCTTCGCCGACTTCGCCCACGCCTTCGCCTTCATGACCCGCGTCGCGCTGCTGGCGGAGAAGGCCGACCACCACCCCGAATGGTCGAACGTCTACAACCGCGTCGACATCCGCCTGACGACCCACGACGCCGACGGGCTGACCCGGCGCGACGTTGATCTGGCGCGCGCGATCGACGGCTAGCGGCCGCGGGCCTACTCAGGGGAGGGCGTCGCTCCACGCGCCCGCGCCACCGCCGCCTCGCGCGCGGCGAGATAGATCGTCGCGCCGAGGATGATCGCGCCGCCACCGAGCGTCAGGCCGTCATAGCGCTCGCCGAACAGCGCGATGCCACCGAGCGTGATCAGCCCGAAGCGGACGAAGTCGTACGGCAGGACAGCCGAGGCCTCGGCGGCGGCGAAGGCGAAGGTCAGGCCGAGCTGGCCGACCGCCGCGAGGCCGCCGATGACCGCGAGGAGGGCGAGCGTCGCCGGGGCGGGCCAGCTCCACACGAACGCCGCGACCAGCCCCGACGGCACGAGCATCAGGATGAACGACCACGCCGCTACCGCGCGCGGATCGTCGCGCCCGACCAGCGCGCGGACGGCGAGATACGAGAACGCCGTCGCGACCGCCGAGACGATCGCCGCGCCGACGCCCGCCGTCAGCGGCAGTGCGCCGGGGCGGACGACGACGAGCATCCCGACGAAGCCGACCGCGAGCGCGATTCCGCGCCGGGCATGGATCCGCTCGCGCAAGAAGACCATCGCGCCGACGGTTGCGAATAGCGGTGCGGCGTAGTTGATTGCGAGCGCCGTCGCCAGCGGCGCGTTGGCGACGGCGTAGAAGGTGGCGAGCGTCGCGATCAGTCCCGACGACGCCCGCCGCACGTTGGGCATCAGCCGCGACCATGCGAGGAGCCCGCGTCGCCGCACCAGCATCGGCGCCAGCGCGGCGAGGCCGAACAGGTTGCGGAAGAAGACGACCTCGAACGGGTGGACGCTGCGGCTGGCGACGCGGATCGCCATCCACATCGCGGCGAACGCGACGCACGCGACGAGCATCCACGCGGGGCCGCGGGCGGAGGCGGGGAGGTGCATCAGGCCGGTCTAGGGATGGTAGTCGCCGCCGTCGATCCGTCTCCGTTCGCAGGGAAGGATCAGGCGCCGCGGCAAAGCCCGCGCCGTCGGGCGGGATCGGGCGGGGAGGTCGCCCGACCCGCCGGCCGGGCTTCGCGCGAGTCGGCCGTAGCGGCGAACGCGACGCGTGCGTTTGCCGCTACGGCGCGCCGGGCTCAGCCATCCAGCATGTGGTGGAGCCGGGTCACGTCGGCGTCCAATTCGCGGTCGGCGGCGCGGAGCGCGTCGATCCGCTTGACCGCGTGCATCACCGTCGTGTGGTCGCGGTTGCCGAAGCGGCGGCCGATCTCGGGGAGCGACCGCGGCGTCAGGCGCTTGGCGAGGTACATCGCGACCTGCCGCGGCCGCGCCACTTCACGCGCCCGGCGGGCGGACAGCAGGTCGGCGAACTTGATCTGATAATAGTCGGCGACGCGGCGCTGGATGTCCTCGATCGTCACCTTCTTCTCGTGGGCGCGCAGCAGGTCGGCGAGCGTCTCGCGGGTGAAGTCGATGCTGACCTCGCGCCCCGTCAACCGGGCGTAGGCGACGACGCGGTTGAGCGCGCCCTCAAGCTCGCGGACGTTGGCGGTGATCTTGCGCGCGAGGAACTCGACGACGGCGTCGGGCACCGCGAGCGCCGGCCCGATCGTTTCGCGCAGACCGGCGACCTTGGCGTGGAGGATGTTGAGGCGCAGCTCGTAATCGGCGGGATTGATGTCGGCGACGAGGCCCCACGCCATCCGGCTGAGGATGCGGTCCTGCACGCCCTCGAGGTTTTGCGGGCTCCGGTCGGCGGTGATCACCAGGCGCTTCCCCGCGCTGATGATCTCGTTCATCGTGTGGAACAGTTCCTCCTGCGTCGATTCCTTGCCGGCGATGAACTGGACGTCGTCGATCATCAGCAGGTCGACCGTGCGCAGCCGCTCCTTGAACGCGATCGTGTCCTTCGCGCGGAGGGCCGCGAGGAAGTCGTTGGTGAACTTCTCGGCCGACAGGTAGGCGACCTTCGCCCCCGGCCGGTGGACGCGGAACGCGCCGCCGATCGCGTGCATCAGATGGGTCTTGCCGAGCCCGGTCGTGCCGTGGAGGAACAGCGGGTTGAAGCCGATCGGCCCGCCCTCGGCGAGCGACGCCGCGGCATTGTACGCGAGCTCGTTCGACTTGCCGACGACGAAGCTGTCGAAGGTGTAGCGCGGCTCGAGCGGCAGGCCGATGCACGGGGCGGCGATCGTCGGCACTTCGACCGCGGTCCCGCCGGCGTGAGTCGCGCCGGCGGGAACGACGGTCAGCGCGACGTGGCGCAGGTGTGCCGACTGCGCCGTCCACAGCAGCCGCAGCCGGTCGAGAAAGTGATTCGCCACCCAGTCGGCGAGGAACGCGGTCGGCAGCGCAAGCCGCACCGTGTCACCCTCGACGCCGAGCAGCGCGATCGGACGGAGCCAATTGTCGAAGGTCCGCGTACCGCATTCGTGGCGCAGCACCGATCGCACCGTCTCCCACATCGCGGCGATCGACGGCATGGCTTCGATCGGTGCGGGCGTCGCGGTGGACAGGTTCGTCGCCATGGTGTCCTTGCGTCGCCCCCCGGTGCCGTCCGCTCACCCACGCCACGGCCGGCTGCCGAAATGCTGTGCGCACCCCCGGCAGGTCGACCCGCAACCTCGGATTTTGAGGACCATTCCCCTTGCGGCATCGCTGCCGTCGACGTCACTAACCACCGCCCGGAAAGGCGATCAAGGGCCGGAATTTTCCCCGATTTCAAATAAAGCCGTTGACACGCAAACCCGCCAAAGCCGCCCGACGGTGGTCAAATGCCTGAATTTTCATGACCGATCAATGACGGTTACGTTACCGCCGAGTCGTACGGTGTCGCCTAAGTATTTGAGCGCAAACGCACAAAAGCCGCCCGACTCGGGCGGCTTCGTGTCACACGTAATCTTCGTAAAGTCTTAACCCAGCGCCTTGACGCGCTTGGCCAACCGCGAAATCTTTCGCGCCACGGTGTTCTTGTGAAGGACACCCTTCGCCACGCCGCGCATCAGTTCCGGCTGGGCGGCGAGCAGCGCCGCGCGGGCGGAGTCGGCAGATCCATCGCCGATCGCACTCTCGACCTTCTTGACGAAGGTACGGATGCGGCTGACACGCGCCTTGTTGATCTCGGCGCGGCGGTCGTTGCGCCGGATGCGCTTCTCGGCCTGCGGGGTGTTCGCCATTCGGGTCCTCGGGTGTCGTCGATCGTCCGGGCGCGCGACGGCACCCCGGCGGGAGCGCGCCTGTTATCGAAGCGGCGGCGCGCGGTCAAGGTCAGCGCTGCCGGCGCGGGCAGAAGAAGGTCGAGCGGCCGGCCTGGACGATCCGCTCGATCCGGCCCCTGCCGTCGGGACACGCCTCGCCCTCGCGGCCGTAGACGCAGAACTGCTTGTGGTAGTGGCCGAGCGTCCCGTCGACCTGGGCGTGATCGCGGAGCGTCGAGCCGCCGGCGGCGATCGAGGCATTGAGGGTCTGGTGAATCGCCGGCACGAGCTTTGCCAGCTTCGCCGCCGACACGGTGCCCGCCGCACGTCGCGGATCGATGCCGGCGATGTAGAGCGCCTCGCACGCGTAGATGTTGCCCAGTCCGGCGATCAGCCGTTGGTCGAGGAGGAGCGGCTTGATCGGCGCGGTCCGACCGGCCAACCTCGCCTTGAGATACGCCGGCGTCAGGTCGGGGCCAAGCGGCTCGGGGCCGAGCGCGGCGAGCGGCGGATACGCTGCCAGCTCGGCGGTCGGGACAAGGTCGAGACTACCGAAGCGCCGCGCGTCGTTGAAGGCTACCTCATGGCCGTCGTCGAGGGCGAACACGGCATGGTCGTGCTTGCCGTGGTCGGGCGGATCGAGCCGCATCCGCCCCGACATGCCGAGATGGAAGACGAGCGTGTCGTCGCGGTCGGTCGCGATCAGGCCGAACTTGGCGCGGCGGCCGACACCGGTAACGGTCGCCCCGGTCAGCCGCTGGCCGAGCCCGGCGGGAAAGGGCTTGCGCAGCCCCTCGCGGTGGAGGGTCACGCGAGCGAAGCGCCGGCCGACGAGGACGGGCCGCAGGCCGCGGACGACCGTCTCGACTTCGGGCAGTTCAGGCATGCCCACGCGGCATATGGCCCGTTTGCCGCGCTGCCAACCCTCGGCTACGAGCCCGAAGATGAGCGACACCGTCAGCTACGGCTATCAAGAGGTCGATCCGGCCGAGAAGACGCGGCGGGTGACGAGCGTCTTCGCCCGGGTCGCGTCGCGCTACGACCTGATGAACGACCTGATGTCGGGGGGCCTCCACCGGCTGTGGAAGGACGATTTCGTCCGGCAGGTGGCCCCGCGCGCCGGCGAGGCGATCCTCGACATGGCCGGCGGGACCGGCGACATCGCCTTCCGCCTCGCTAGGTCGGGAGCCGCGGTGACGGTCGCCGACATCAATCCGGCGATGCTCGACGTCGGCCGCGAGCGTGCGGCGCGGCGCGGCATCGACGGCCTCGCGTGGTCCGAGCAGAACGCCGAGGCGCTGACCTTCGCCGATCGGGCGTTCGACGCTTACACCATCGCCTTCGGGATCAGGAACGTCACCGACATCGCCGCCGCCCTGCGCGAGGCGCACCGCGTCCTGAAGTTCGGTGGGCGCTTCGTCTGCCTCGAGTTCTCGACGACCGAATGGCCGGGGTTCGACCGCGTCTACGACCTCTATTCCGAGCGCCTCGTGCCGGTCATCGGCAAGGTCGTCGCGCGCGACGAGGAGGCGTACCGCTACCTCGTCGAGAGCATCCGCCGTTTCCCGCCGATGGCCGAATTCGGCCGGATGATCGCCGCCGCCGGCTTCGCGCGCGTGGCCAGCCGCCCGATCCTCGGCGGGCTGGTCGCGATCCATAGCGGCTGGAAGACGTGACCGCGGCGATCGTCCACGCCTTTCGGCTGATCCGCTGGGGCCGGATTCTCGGCAGTCACGGCGCCTTGCGCACGCTCGAGGCCGCACCCGAGGCTCCGCGCGGGCTGCGCCGGCTCGCGCGGCTGGCCCGCCTCGGCACCTTCGCGCCGAAGCAGCCCGACTATGCCAGGGCGTTCACCGCGCTCGGTCCCGCGGCGATCAAGCTGGGGCAGGCGCTGGCGACGCGGCCCGACTTCATCGGTACGGCGGCGGCGGCCGATCTCGCGCGCCTTCAGGATGCGCTGCC
>CAHJWT010000070.1 GCA_903643075.1 Sphingomonadaceae bacterium
CCGCGATAGCGCGCTCGGCGGCGGCGGCATCGTCGACATGCGGGACGACAACGCCGTGCGCGCCCATGTCGAGCATCGCCTGGATCGCGACCGGAGCGTTTTCGGCCACGCGGACCAGCGGCACCGCGCCGCCGGCGTCGGCCGCGCGGACGTGGTTCTCGACCTCGATCCGGCCGAGCCGGCCGTGCTCGGCGTCGAGGACTACGAAGTCGAACCCCGCCGCGGCGACGATATCGGTCGTCGCCGGGTCGATCGACGAGATGAAGATGCCGAGCGGCTTCGCCCCGCCGTCGGCGGTCCGGCGCGCGAGCGCGCTTCGGGCTCGGACCAGGGTCATGACGCGGCGGCGGGGATCACAGCGTGTTGATCCACACCGCCTTGCTGGCGAGGTACTCGTCGATGTGCGCGCTGCCCGATTCCTTGCCGTAGCCGCTCATCTTGTAGCCGCCGAACGGAACCGCCGGGTCCATCAACGAATAGCCATTGACCCACACCGTGCCGGCGCGAAGCCGGCGCGACACCTTGTTCGCGACGTTGATGTTGCTCGTCCACACCCCGCTTGCCAGGCCGAAGTCGGTTGCGTTGGCCCGCTGGACGACGTCGTCGATATCGTCGAACGCCATCGCCGAGATGACTGGACCGAAGATCTCCTCGCGCGCGATCGTCATATCATCGCGGACGCCGGAGAAGAGCGTCGGCGGCACGTAGTAGCCGTTGGCCAGCGCTCCCTCGGTCAACCGCGCCCCGCCGGCGAGGGCTTCGGCCCCTTCGGCGGTGCCGGCGGCGAGATAGCCCGAAATGCGGTCGAGCTGCTCTTCCGATACCACCGGGCCGATCATCGTCGCCGGATCGAGCGGATCGCCGACGACGAGCGCTTTGGCGAAGTCGGCGACGCGCGCCGTGAACTCGTCGTAGATGCCGCGCTGGACGAACAGCCGCGTGCCGGCGAGGCAGACCTGGCCCGAGTTACCGAACGCCGCCATCGCCGCGCCCGGGACCGCCTGCTCGAGATCGGCGTCGTCGAAGACGATGTTCGGCGACTTGCCGCCGAGCTCGAGCGTCAGCTTCTTGATGTTACCGGCCGACGCACGGATGATGTGCCGCCCGGTCTCGGTCGAGCCGGTGAACGACACCTTGTCGACGTCGCGGTGGGCGGCAAGCGCCGCACCCGCGGTCTCGCCGTAGCCGGTGACGACATTGAGGACGCCGTCGGGCAGACCCGCCTCCTGGCACAGCTCGGCCATGCGCAATGCGGTCAGCGACGCCTGCTCGGCGACCTTCAGCACCAGCGTGCAGCCGGCGGCGAGGGCCGGCGCGATCTTCCACGTCGCGTTGAACGCCGGCCCGTTCCACGGGACGATGCCGCCGACGACGCCGATCGGTTCCTTGAGCGTATAGGCAAGGACGTCGCCGGGGATCGACGGATAGAGCGTCTCGCCGTGGATCGCGACCGCCTGCCCGGCGCAAAAGCGGAAGGTCGCGACGACCGGGCCCGACGCGACATAGTTCGAAAAGGCGAGCGGCATGCCCATGTCGAGCGTGTCGAGGAGGGCGATCTCGGCGATGTTGGCCTCGAGCAGGTCGGCGATGCGCAGCATCAGCTTCTGCCGCTCGGCCGGCTTGGCGCGGCCCCACGGCCCGTCGAAGGCCCGCCGTGCGGCCGCGACGGCGAGGTCGATATCGGCGGCATCGCCCTCGGCGACCGCGTCGAGGACCTCGCCCGTCGCCGGGTTCTTGGTCGTGAAGCTCTTGCCCGATTGCGCGTCGACCCACTTGCCGCCGATGAGGAGCTTCTTCGCCTTGCCGTCGAGAAAGGCCGGCTTGGCCGGGCGGATCGGTTGGTGGATGTTCACGGGCGGTCTCCGGATGAATGCGGTTCAGGTCAGCGCTTGTCGAAGCTGATCCACAGCTTGGTCAGGCCGTAGGACACATAGGTCGTCGTCCACGCGTAGCTGTCCTCGCCCCGCGACGGACGGAAGTTCGTGCAGCGCCCGACCAGCTGGGTGAAGGCCGCGCGCAGCTCGGCCCGGGCGAGCTGGTTGCCGATGCACATATGGATGCCCGCGCCGAAGGTGAGGTGCGAGCGACCGTTCGGCCGGTCGAGATGCACCGTCTCCGGATCGGGGAAGACGTCGGGATCGAGGTTGCCCGCCTGGAAGCGGGTTTCGATGATGCCGTTTTCCGGGATGGCGACGCCCCCGATCGTCAGCGGCTCGGTCGCCCGACGGAACATGACGGGGGCGGGGGCCATGATGCGCAGCGTCTCTTCGATGAACGCGTCCATCTTGGCTGGATCGTCGCGAATGATGTCGGTCAGCTCGGGGCGGTCGATCAGCAGCTTGATGCCCCCGGACAGTGCGTTGGCGGTCGTCTCGCCCCCGGCCAAAAACAGCAGCCACAGGATGCTGACCAGCTCCTGCATGGTCAGCGGCCGCCCTTCCACCTGGGCGTTGGCGATGGTGCTGAGCAGGCTGTCGTCGGGGTTGGCGCGCACGCGTTCGCCGTTCGCGGCGAGGTATCGCTGCAGCTCGATGATCTGCGGCACGATCTCGAGCTCGCGCTGCGGCGTCAGGACGGGATTGCTGCTCTCCATGCCGACCTCGGTCCAGCGCTTGAACTTGGCGAGGTCACGGTCGGTCGTGCCCAAGATGTCGGTGAAGACCGTCATCGGCAGCGGCATGGCGAAACGGTCGAAGAAGTTGACCTCGGGCTCGTCGATGAAGCCGTCGATGAACTCGGTCACCGATGCCTCGATCTGCGGATCGAGACCCGCGACCTTCTCCTTGGTGAACGCCTTGTCGACCAGCACGCGGAAGTGGCGATGCGACGGCGGATCGTTGGTCACCAGCGTGTCGACCGGCAGGAAGCCCTGCTCCTCGTACATCCGGTCGACCTGGTCGCTGATGCTCGACTTACGCGTTTGGATGACGCCGGTCTTGGCCGACAGCGTCTTGTTGAGCACCGCGCGGCGGACGTCATCGTAGCGCGTCAGCACGTAGTTGCCGCTGACCGGATCCAGATAGACCGGGCATTCGGCGCGGAGCTGGTGATAGGTCGGAAACGGACAGCGGCGGACCTCGGGGTCGCTGAAGGTCACCCCACCGACGGAAACCGGTTCTTCGACGACATTCATGACGATCTCCAGCGCTTCGGCGGGGACATAAGCTCGCCGCCCGCCCGCCGCCGCCGGCGAAACTGACCGCAAGCGCGCATTTGCTAGCCGATCCGGCCCTAGGGTATCGGTCACCGCGACGACACGCGCATAAAGCCGCCCGGGGCAAGCAGCCGTGAGGGACGATATGCGCAATCTGAACGGCAAGACCGTGCTGGTGACCGGCGGTGGCGCCGGCATCGGCGAGGCCATCGTCCGGCGCTTCGTCGACGAAGGCGCGCAGGTCATGGTAACGGACATCGACGCGGCGGCGGGCCAGACGGTCGCCGATGCCTGCGCCATGCCGTTCGTCGCGGTCGACGTCGGCGACGCGGCGTCGTTCGAGGCGGCGATCGCTGCCGCCGTCACGCAGTTCGGTCGACTGGACATCCTGGTCAACAACGCCGGCGTCGCGTCGGCCCGCGCGCCGATCCATACGTCGACGATCGATAACTGGCACCGGGTGATCAACGTAAACCTGAACGGCGTCTTCTACGGCATGAAGTACGCGCTGGCCCATTTCGTCGAGCGCGGCGGCGGCGTCATCGTCAATATCTCGTCGATCGCGGCGATCGTCGCCTTCCCCGAGTTGCCGCCGTACAACGCCGCCAAGGCCGGCGTGTCGCAGCTGACCCGCGAGGCGGCGGTCGAATATGCGAAGCTCAATATCCGTGTTAACGCCGTCGCGCCGACCGGGATCTGGACGCCGATGAACCAGCGCACCGCCGAGGAGACCGGCGATCCCGCCGCTTTCGAACGCGCGATCACGGGGATGAACCCGATGCCGGGAACCGCTTCGCCCGACGACATCGCCGCCGCCGTCGCCTTCCTGGCGAGCGACGACGCGAAGTTCATCAGTGGCGTAACCCTGCCGGTCGACGGCGGCTACACCGCGATCTGACCCGCGCGCCTCAGGTGATGATCATGTTGCGCTGGATGTCTTCCCACGGAAACAGCGTCATGTCCTTGTCGTTCATCGCGTAGCCGGTCTTGAGCTTGCGCGCCCGCGCGTAGGCGCGCCGCAGCGCCGGCCGCGCAGCAAGGACGTCGCGCCAGCGCCGGATGTTGGGGAAGGCTTCCATCCCCTCGTCGGGGTCGAAGTAGATGATCCACGGATAGATCGCGATGTCGGCGATGGTGTAGTCGCCGCCTGCGACATAGCCGTTCGCCGCGAGCTGGCGATCGAGCACGCGCCAGTGGTCGGCCATCATCTTGAAGTAGCGGTCGCGCGCATAGCCGTTGTCGAAGTCAGGCGCGATCAGCGGGGCGAAGGCGTGGAAGTGCCACGCCTGGCCGCTGATCGGACCGAGGTTGCCGACCTGCCAGAAAAGCCATTGCTCGACATAGCGGCGCGCGCGCGGATCGGGCGGCAGGAGCTGGCCGGTCTTGTCGGCGAGGTAGGTCAGGATCGCGCCTGATTCGAAGACAACCACCGGTTCGCCGCCGTCGGCGGGGTCGAGGTCGCGGATCACCGGCAGCTTGCCCGTCGGCGAACCGGCGAGGCGGGCGGGGTCGTGCTGCTCGCCCTTGCTGATGTCGATCAGCCGGTGATCATAGGCGAGCCCCATCTCCTCGAGCGCGATCGCGACCTTGTAGACGTTGACGCTAGTGCAGAAGAACAGTTCGATCATCAAAGTGCCTCAGGCGTCGGCGAAGCGCGGCATGACCTCGCGCCCGAAGAGCTCGATCTGTGCGCGCAGGCTGTCGTATTGTGCCCCATGCGCACCGCGGCCGAAGTCGACGACGATACAGTCGGGGCGGGTCGCCTCGATACACAGCCGGAGCCCTTCGGCGCACTCGTCGGGGGTGCCGGCGATGATCTGGCCCGGCGGCAGGTCGGCGATGGTAAGTGGCTTACCCGAGCGCAGCTTGTCGGCGAACACGTCGTCGAACGGCACGCCGAGGCGGAGATAGTCGCGGTAGATGTCGAGGATTGGCGGCAGCCATTCGCGTTCGAGCTTCGCCTTGTCGCGGTCGATCCCCATCTTTCGGTTGAGCACCACCGTGCCGGCGCGGCCGGCGGCGCGCGACTGGTCGCGGAACCGCGCGATCTTGGGGGCGAGCAGTGCCGCGCTCTCGATGTTGTCGGTTAGCCAGCCGTCGCCGAGGCGGGCGGCGCGGTCGATCGCGGCGTCGACCTGCGCCCCGATGAAGATCGGCGGGCCCGGCTTCTGCACCGGCTTCGGCGTGACGTTCGCGCTCTTGATCGTGAAGTGCCTGCCCGCGAACTCGACCGGCGCGTCGCTCCACGCGGCGCGGAGCAGCGCGATGCCCTCCTCAAAGCGGCTGACGCGTTCCTTGAAGACGAGGTTCAGCTGCTCGAACTCGTACGGCCGATAGCCGATCGCGACGCCAAGCATGACCCGGCCGTCTGACAGCTCGTCGACCATCGCGACCTGTTCGGCGATGTCGATCGGGTGATGCGACGGCAGGATCAAGATGTTGGTCAGGAAGCGGAGCCGGGTGGTGCGGGCGGCAAGCGCCGCGATCGCGATCAGCGGCTGCGACGAGTCGATTCGTTCCACGGTAAAGCGATGATGGCCGACGGTGCCGAGATCGAAACCGAGCTCCTCGGCCAGCGCGACGATCTCGAAGCTGCGCTGCCAACGGATGCGCCAGCCGCCGTCGGCGGGCTCCGATTCGCGCGGAAAGCCGGTCAGTGTCGGGAGCGACAGGCCGAACCTCATGACCAGCGCTCCGTGACGACGCTGGTCATGGGATCGGCTCCGGCGTCACCGTCGCGATCGTATAATCGGTGACGTAGCGCTCGACGATCTCGAGCTCGATCCGCTCGGGGTCGGCATAATAGGCCTTCATCGCCGCGTCGATGTCGCCGGGGTGATGGACCGCCCAGGTGAACATGTTCGCCTCGCGATCAACCAGCGCGAACAGCACGTCGAAGCCGTGGCGCTTGCGCACGGCGACGATGCGGCGCCAGACGTCGAGGTAGGCGTCCCATTCGTCGCCCTTGATCGTATAGCGCCGTAGCAGGGTGGTGCCGCCGTCCATCTTCGCTCCTTGTCGCGTCGCCGGCCGCAGCGATGCCGTTCCCGCCCGCGCGTCGGCAAGACGCGCCGCCTGCGGAATCTGGCTCGATCTAACGCAAATTGCGTGACGACCCGCGCCGCGGCTTAACGACGTGGTGCGCGACCGCTATCGGAACCTTGCCCGCTCATCGGCGGGAATAGCAGGGGAGCCGTCGGCGTGCAGCTGTCGTCGTACCGTTCGCTTGGCCGCTCGGGCCTTATCGTCAGCCCGCTGGCGCTCGGCGCGATGACCTTCGGCACCGACCGCTGGGGCATCGACGAGGCGGGAGCGCATGCGATCCTCGACCGCTACCTCGACGCCGGGGGCAACTTCGTCGACACCGCCGACATCTACGCCGCCGGGCACAGCGAGGAGATCGTTGGCCGTTTCCTAGCCGACCGTGGCGAGCGCGACCGGCTGGTGGTCGCGACGAAGTTCACGTGGAACCAGGACCCCGGCAATCCCAACGCCGGCGGGAACGGCCGCAAGAACATCGTCCGTGCCCTCGACGCCTCGTGCCGGCGGCTGCGGGTCGACTACGTCGACCTCTACTGGCTGCATTTCTGGGACATGATGACCCCGGTCGAGGAGGTGCTGACCACCCTGAGCGACCTCGTCCGCGCCGGCCGCATCCGCTACTACGCGCTGTCGGACGTGCCGGCGTGGTACATGACGCGGATGGCGACGCTCGCCGCCGAGCG
This sequence comes from Sphingomonadaceae bacterium, assembly GCA_903643075.1. GTDB lineage: Bacteria > Pseudomonadota > Alphaproteobacteria > Sphingomonadales > Sphingomonadaceae > Polymorphobacter_B. The sequence continues at coordinate 6,880 of CAHJWT010000070.1, forward strand.
CGGACTGCCAGGTCCGATCGCCCTCCAGACGCAGTATTCGCTCGTCGAGCGCGCCGCCGACTACGAGCATTTGCCCGCGGCGCGCGAGCTCGGCATCGGGGTCGTGCCGTGGAGCCCGCTCGCCGGCGGCTTCCTCGCGGGCAAGTACGACCGCGGCGACGGCGCGCCGACCGGCGACGGGCGGCTCGCCGGCGACAACCCCCTCGGCCAGACGCCGTTCAACGACCGCAACTGGGCGATCCTCGACGTCGTCCGCCGCGTCGCCGCCGAGGTCGAACGCAGCCCCGCCGAGGTCGCGCTGGCGTGGACGGCGGCACGGCGCGGGGTCGATACGGTACTGATTGGGGTGAGCCGGCCCGATCAGCTTGCACCGAACGTCGCCGCGCTCGACCTCGACCTGACCGCCGACCAGCACGCCGCGCTCGACGCGGCCAGCGCGTCGCCGCCGGCCTTCCCGTGGAACGCCTTCGGCCCCGCGATCCGCCGGCGCATCTTCGGCGGGACCGATGTGACCGCGTGGCGCGCGTGACGAACCGGAAGACCCGCCTTGGCGGATGAAGGCGGCCTTGCGGCAATCCCGGCGGCGCTGCAGGCCGCGGTCGACCGTGGCGACCTGCCCGGCGTCGTCGCGGTGACATGGCGTCACGGCCGGATCGTCCAGCACCTCGCGCTCGGGTGGAGCGACCGTGACGCGCGCGTCACGATGCGACCCGACGGCATCTTCCGCATCGCATCGATGACCAAGCCGATCACCTCGGCGGCGGCGCTGATGCTGGTCGACGAGGGGCGGCTCCGCCTCGACGACCCGGTCACGCGCTGGCTGCCCGAACTCGCCGACCTGCGCGTCCTGCGCGATCCGACCGGCCCGCTCGTCGACACCGTGCCCGCCGACCGTCCGATAACGGTCGACGACCTGCTGACCCACCGTGCCGGCTTCGCCTACGGCTTCAGCTGCGCCGGGCCGATCGCCGCTGCCTATAACGAGCGGCTCGGCGACATCGGCGACACCGACACGTCGCCCGACGCATGGCTGGCGGCGCTCGGCAGCCTGCCGCTGATCCGTCAGCCGGGGGCGCAGCTGCTCTACGGCGTATCGGACGACGTCCTTGGCTTCCTGATCGGCCGCGTCGAGGGTGCCTCGTTGGGCGACGTGCTGCGGCGACGGGTGTTCGATCCGCTCGGCATGGCCGACACCGGCTTCCACGTGCCGCCCGACCAGCAAGCACGCGTGGCTGCGATGTACGACCGCGACGGGGCGCGCGTCGCGCTGCCGACGGTCGACCGCCCGCCGGCGTTCGCCGCGGGCGGCAGCGGGCTGTTCTCGACCGCCGCCGACTATCTCGCCTTCGCCCGCATGATCCACGGCGACGGCGCAGTCGACGGTGTGCGCCTGCTGCGGCCGGAGACGGCGCGGGCGATGCACCGCAACGCGCTGACGCCGGCGCAGCGACAGATCGACTTCATGGGCCAGCCGATGTGGCAGGGAATGGGGTTCGGCCTTGGCGTCGCCACCATCGACGACCCGGCGGCAAGCCTGATCCTCTACGGCCGGCGCGGGGCCTACGGCTGGCCCGGCGCGTACGGGACGTGGTGGCAGGTCGACCCGGCCGAGGATCTGGTCATCGTCTATCTCGTCCAGGACTTCATGCGGCTGTACGGCGACACCGCCGAGACCAGTGCGGCGCTTGCCGCCTCGGCCACCGCGCCGGCGCGGCAGCTGCTGCCCGTGTTCCAGCGGCTGACCTACGCGGCGCTGACCGACCGGCCGGTCGGACACTGGAGCGACGCGACGAGTCCGGTCGCCTGAACCCGGTCAGGCGGGCGGCGGCAGTGACGTGATGTCGAGGCGCAGGCGGGTCAGGCGCAGCGACGCGATCCGCCAGCCGCCGGCGGTCAGGGCATAGGTCTCGTGGTAATGCCCCGCACCGATCGCCGCCGCGAACGGCGCGCTGGGATCGTCGGCGGCGAAGAAGCGCTGGTCGTCCATCGCCCAGATGCCGCTGGCGCGGTCGGGGCCGTCGATCGTGATCTCGGGCATGTGGCCATGGTGGACCGTGACGCACCGCCCGTAGTGCGCGCGGAGGAGGTCGGTCAGGGCGCGCGGGGTGAACGGCTCGGGCCGCGCCTCGGCGATGACGAGCGTCGCGTCGGGGGTGAACAGCGTCTCGAAGTCGTCCCATGCCTTGGTGTCGACGAAGCGGAAGTAGCGCGCCTTGAGCACCTTGATCGCTTCGATCGCGGCGAGTTGTTCGACCGTCATCAGGCTTCGTCCGTTCCGCTGGCGACGAGGCGCTCGGGGTATTTCACGAGGAAGCCGCCGTCCACCGCGAGCGCGTGACCCGTCGTGAAGCCCGAATTGGGGCCGACGAGGTAAAGCGCGGCCGCGGCGATCTCGTCGACCGTGCCGACGCGGTTCAGGACGCCCTGGCTCTCGAGGTCGCGCCGCCACGCCGGGTCGGCCATCATCGGCCGCGTGATCCCGGTCAGGATAGTCCCCGGATTGATGCTGTTCGCGGTGATGCCGTACCGGCCGAACTCGACGGCGAGACTGACCGTCAGCCCGGCGAGCGCATGCTTGGTCATCGTGTACGGACCGAAGCCACTTCGCGCGCGCGACGAGCTGACGCTCGCGATGTTGACGATCCGCCCCGCGCCGCACGCCTTCAGCGCCGGCAGCGCCGCCACGCAGAGCAGCAGCGGCGCTTCGAGGTTGATCGCCCACATCCGCGACCACGCGGCGAAGTCGAGATCGTCGAGCGGCAGCAGCTGGAACACACCGGCGGCGTTGACCACGATGTCGAGGCGGCCGAAGCGCGCGAGCGCAGTGGCGACGATCGTGTCCGCTGCGTCGTCGGCGGTGATGTCGGTGACGACCGTGGCGACCCGGTCGTCGTCGGCGAATTCGGCCAGCCCCGCGGCGTTGACGTCGGTCGCGACCACTCGCGCACCCTCGCCAAGGAAGCGGCGGGCGATGCCCTGCCCCATGCCATCGGCCGCGCCGGTGACGATCGCGACCTTGCCCGTCAACAGTCCCACGTCATCCCCTCCATCCGCTGCCGGCTAGAAGGTCACGTACGAGCGGATGCCCTCGCCGCGCTTCTGCATGGCATAGCCCTCGTTGATCTCCTCGACCGGCAGGTGGGCGGTGATCAAACTGTCGATGTCGAGCTTGCCGTCCATCATCAGGTCGACGAGCTGCGGAATGTGCTCGAGCCCGCGCGCGCCGCCCATCGCCGCCCCCTGCAGCCGCCGCCCGGTAATCAATGCCGTGGGGGGTAGCGCGAGCAGATCGGCGTCGGGGGCGATGCCGATGATCGTGCACGTGCCGTAGGCGAAGTGCGCGGTGTCGAACGCCTGGCGCATCAGCTCGACGTTGCCGATCGCCTCGAAGGTATAGTCGGCCCCGCCGCCGGTCATCGCGTTGAGGTGGCCGACGAGGTCGCCGTCGACCGTCCGCGGGTTGACGAAGTCGGTCGCCCCCATCTGCCGCGCGATGGCCTCGCGCGCCGGGTTGATGTCGACGGCGATGATCGTCTTCGCGCCGGCAAAGCGTGCGCCCTGGACGACGTTGAGGCCGATGCCGCCGAGCCCGAAGACGATGACGCTCGATCCCGGCTGGACCTCGGCCTTGAACAGCGCCGAGCTGAGTCCGGTGGTCGCGCCGCAGCCGAAGTAGAACAGCCGGTCGAACGGCGCATCGCGCCGCACCGGCACCAGGGTGAACTCGCGGACGACCGCGAACTGGCTGAACAGGCCGAGGCCGAGGAACGGGTGGATGCTGCGGCCGCCGAGGCTGAAGCGGCTCGTCGGCCCCGAATCGATGAAGCTCGCCTCGCAGTTGTTGGTCTTGCCCGATCGGCAGCACGCGCAGACGCCGCATTCGGGGATGAATGGGACGACGTGGTCGCCCAGCTTGACCCGCGTTACACCGGGCCCGACCTCGACGACGACGCCGGCGCCCTCGTGACCCATCAGCCCGGGAAAGCCCGAGTTGAAGTTCCAGTGGCCGTCGATGGCATGCAGGTCGGAATGGCACAGGCCGGCCGCCTTGACCTCGATCAGGACCTCGCCGGCCTGGGGCGGTGCGACGTCGATCTCCTCGATGCGCAGCGGCGCGCCCATTTCGAACGCGATCGCGGCCTTGCTCTTCATGGCGACTATCCTCCGGTGATCACTGGTCACGGACGCGGGTGACGGCGGCCCCGGCGCGCGCGTCCTGCCCGTAGCACGGGCCGGCGAGCGCCGCGCGGCGGTCGGGGTCGAACCCCTCGGTCCCGG
>CAHJWT010000071.1 GCA_903643075.1 Sphingomonadaceae bacterium
CGACGGCGACTATCAGGGCCGCGGGTCGGTGGCCGGCGACGGTGACGGCGACCGGCTGCGCGAGCGCGGCCAGCGCCGGCATGGCGACCGCGGTCGCAACCGTGGCGAACGGACAGGCGTGATCGTCGGCGCGGTGACCATCGTGGTGGTCCATCGGCTGCGCGGCACCGTTCACCATCGCCGCGTGATCGGGCATCGCGTCGCCGGCCATTACCGGTCCGGCGCCGGTGCACACGACCAGTCCCCGTGCCGCCGGCATCCAGCCCGCCGGGACCAGCATCCGCGCCGCGAAGGCGACGGCAATCAGCGCCAGCACGATGCCGCGTGGCAGGGGGCGCGCGGAGCGGATCGTCGCGATCATGCGCCGCCGTGTCTGGCGCGCCTCCCGGCGGGACGCAACCCGCGCCGTCGCCGCAGTCGTCGGCGCGCCTGCCGGCCGGGTGCCGACGGGCGCGCTTGGCCGCTGCCGAGCGATCGGCTAGTCTCGACTGAAAGAAGTTGGGGATGTGATGGCCGAGCCGTTCGACTTCGTCATCGTCGGTGCCGGCTCGGCCGGGTGCGTCCTCGCCAACCGCCTGTCGGCCGACCCGGCCACGCGCGTCCTCCTGCTTGAGGCCGGCGGCGACGACCGCGGCTTCGCGATCCACATGCCCGCCGGGCTGGCGCAGATCATTCCGCCCGAGAAGAACAGTCCGCACGACTGGGGCTATTGGACGGTGCCGCAGGCCGAACTCGACGGGCGCAAGCTCTACTGGCCGCGCGGCCGCGTCCTCGGCGGGTCGTCGTCGATCAACGGCATGGTCTATATTCGCGGCCATAGCAGCGATTATGATCGCTGGGCGCAAACCGGATTGACCGGCTGGGGGTGGGGCGACGTCCTGCCCTACTTCCGCCGCGCCGAGCACAGCGAGCGTGGTCCGGACGACTGGCACGGCGAGGGCGGGCCGCTCCATACGAGCACGCGCTGCCTGCCGCACATCCTCAACGACGTATTCATCGCAGCTGCGGAAGAGGCCGGCATCGCGTCGACCGACGACTTCAACGGCGCGGTCTTGGCCGGCGCGGGGCGCTACGACTGCACGATCAAGAATGGCAGCCGCTGGTCGGCGGCGCGGGCGTACCTGACGGCGGCCGTTCGAGCGCGGCCGAACCTCGAGATCAGGACCGGTGTCCTCGCCGAACGGGTGACGTTCTCCGGCAGGCGCGCGACCGGCGTAGCCTATGCGCGCGGCGGACGCAGCGAGACCGTCGCGGCGCGCGAGGTCATTCTCTGCGGTGGCGCGGTCAACTCGCCGCAGCTGCTCATGCTGTCGGGGATCGGCCCGGCGGCGCATCTGCGCGAGGTCGGGATCGCCGTTGTCCACGACGCGGCCGGCGTCGGCGGCAACCTCCAGGACCATCTCGACGTCATCGTGCAATGGGCGTGCACGATGCCGATCACGCTCAACGCCAACAGCAAGTTCGCCAACAAGATCAAGGCGCTGCTATCGTGGCAGTTCGGCCGGAGCGGAACCGCGAGCTACATCCCGACGCCGGTCGGGGCATTCGTCGCGACGCGCGAGGGGCTCGCCGCGCCCGACATCCAGATTCACTTCATGCCGGTGCGCGGCAATCCCCACGGGCGCGGGTCGCTGCCGGCCGAGCACGGCTACCAGATGCACGTCTGCCAGCTGCGCCCCGAAAGCCGCGGCACGATCCGCCTCGCCTCGGCCGACCCGCGTGCGTATCCGCTGATCGATCCGCGCTATCTGTCGGCCCCCGAAGATGTCGACACGCTGCTCGGCGGCATCGCGATTGCGCGGCGGATCGGGGCCGCGCTGGCCTTCGCGCCGTATCGCGGTGCCGAACTGTGGCCGGGGACCGCCGAACAGTCGCGCGACGCGCTCGTCGCGGCGGCGCGCGACTGGGCCGAGACGATCTATCACCCCGTCGGGACGTGCCGGATGGGGTCCGACGACGGGGCGGTGGTCGACGGGGCACTCAGCGTGCGCGGCGTGTCGGGGCTGCGCGTCGTCGACGCATCGGTGATGCCGTATCTGGTCAGCGGCAACACCAATGCGCCGACGATCATGATCGCCGAGAAGGCGAGCGACCTGATCCTCGCCGCTGGTCGTCAGCGGCTCGCGGCATGAGTGCGATCACGCCGTTTACGATCCCCGTCGAGGCCGACGAGGCCGCGTGGATCCGCGACCGCGTCGCGGCCTACCGCTTCTTCGAGGAACCGATCGACGCCGGCTGGCGGTACGGCGCGAACCGTGCCTACATGAAGAGGCTGCGCGATTACTGGCTCGGGTCGTTCGACTGGCCGGCGGCGGTGACGCGGCTGAACCGCCACCCCCACTTCAAGGTCGAGGTCGAGCCTGGGCTAGCGCTGCACGTTATACACCGTCTTTCGCCGCACCCGCACGCGCGACCGTTGCTCATCGCCCACGGCTGGCCGGGGTCGATCGTCGAATTCGATGCGATCATCGACCGGCTGGCGGAACCGGAGGTGGAGGATGGGCCGGCGTTCCATGTGATCGCTCCTTCGCTGGCGGGCTACGCGTGGTCGGACAAGCCGAAGGTGCCGATCGGGCCGCGCGCAATAGCGGCGCTCTACGACCGGCTGATGGGGGTGCTCGGCTACGACCGCTACCTGTACCAGGGCGGTGACTGGGGCTGCGTCATCGGCGGCTGGATCGGGCTCGACAGCGCGCGGGTCGCGGCGCTCCACCTCAGCGGCTACGGCCTGCGCTCGGCCGACATGCAGCCGACGACGCCGGACGAGGAGAAGTGGCTGAGCAAGGCGAAGCGCGTCCGCGCGGCCGAGACCGGCTATCTGCAGGTCCAGGCGACCAAGCCGCAGTCGCTCGGTTTCGCGATGATGGACTCGCCGATGGGCATCGCCGCGTGGTTCGCCGAGAAATTTGCTGGTTGGGCCGATACGGGCGGAGGCAGGAAAGGCTTCGTCGATCCGCCGTTCGACTTCGACACGATGCTGACCAACATCATGATCTATCTAACGACGCGCAGCTTCACCACTGCGACGTGGCTTTACCGGGGTCAGTTCGACGAGGGCGGCTTCACCATCCCCGCCGGCCGGCGGATCGAGGTGCCGACAGCGGTCGCCGCCTTTCCTCACGACCTGCTCGCCTTCCCGCCGCGGGCGATGGTCGAGCGTGGCTACAACGTCGTGCGCTACACCAAGATGCCGCGCGGCGGCCACTTCGCCAGCCTTGAGGAGCCCGAGCTGTTCCTCGCCGACTTGCGTGCCTTCGCCGCCGGGCTGTGATCGAGGGCGAGGTCGAGTGGCGGATCGCGCCGGGGCTGACCGACTATCCGATAGCGGTCGCGGCGATGGAAGAGCGCGCCGCCGCAATCCGCCACCGCGGCGCGCGCGAGCTGATCTGGCTGGTCGAGCATCCGCCGCTCTACACCGCCGGCACCAGCGCCGATCCGCGCGAGCTGCTCGATCCGCACCTGCCGGTGTTCGTGACCGGGCGCGGTGGCCGCTACACCTATCATGGGCCGGGGCAACGCGTCGTCTACGTCATGCTCGATCTCGGCGCGCGCGGTCGCGACGTGCGGCGGTTCGTCGCCGGCCTCGAAGACTGGATCATCGCCGCGCTAGCCAGCCTCGGGGCCGCGGCGTACGTCGTCCCCGGCCGCGTCGGCGTGTGGACCGGGCCGGCTGCCGATCCCGCGAAGATGGCGGCGATTGGGGTCCGCGTCCGGCGATGGGTGACGCTGCACGGAGCAGCGATCAACGTCGCTCCCGATCTGACGCATTTCGGCGGGATCGTGCCGTGCGGGATCGACGATGCGCGGGTGACCAGCCTCGCTGACCTTGGTCGACCGTCGTCGTTGGCCGACTGCGACGACGCGCTTCGTGCTGCATTGCCGCAATTTCTCGCATCGGTGACGTCGCTGCCCTGCAATGTCGCTTGAGGCGCGTTACGATCTTGGCTAATGTCTACCCCGGTTAGGGGATAAGGGCTGAACCGAAACCGCCGATATCATGCTCGCAAACCATGAACAGGAGTCGACTATGGGTGTCATGACGAAGATCAAGACGGTTTCGCTGGTCGCCGGTCTCGCGCTGGCCGTTGTCGCGTGCGGCGAGAAGAAGGCCGATACGACGAGCTCGACGACGACCACCGACACGACGGCGCCAGCGGCTGCGCCCGCCGCCGACGCGACCGCGACGACCACCCCGGCTCCGGCCGCTGGTGCTGCCGATGCGATGGCGACGGCTCCCGCTGCGACCGATGCCACGGCTCCCGCCGCTGGCGCTGCGACGACGACGACGGATTCGACGACCACTACGACGAAGCCGTAAGCTTCGCTTCGGCGTTGACTGGGAAGGGCCGCTTCGGCGGCCCTTCTTGTATCCGATCCTTACCTGGGGAGACCGCCATGAGCCTCGATCAGATCACCGAGCAGATGCGCAGCCGCGTCGGGGCGAGCGCCGGCCTTAAGAAATCGGTTAAGTTCGACTTCGGTGGCGACGGCGTCGTCCGCATCGACGACACGGTTTCGCCTGCGGTCGTCGACAATACCGACGCGCCGACCGATTGCACGGTCAAGGTTGCGATGTCGGATTTCATGGACATGGCCAGCGGCAAGCAGAACCCGCAGATGGCGTTCATGATGGGCAAGCTGAAGGTGGACGGTGATATGTCGGTCGCGATGCAACTCGGCAGCATCCTCGGCTGAACGGCCCCGCCGAGACGCCGAACCGTCATCGGTCATCTGGCGCGAAAGCGCTGCCCGTTCTACCGTCCGACCGCGCCGCGACAGGCGCGGTCAGCTTAGGCGATGCGATGGTACGAACGGCCTTGATGTTTTGCGCGACGACCGGCCTGGCGCTCGGCGTAGCGGTGACGGCAGCGGCGAAACCGGTCAAAGCCGGTCGCCGCCCGCCCGCCGATCCCGCCCCGATCTCGGCCGTGCCGGTCGCGCCACTGCCGACCGAAGCAACGGTCCCGGGGATGATGACGCCGAAAGAGGTCAAGCTCCGCCCGACCACCCCGGCCGAGGCTGAGGCCAATGCCGTATGGAGTACCCGCGCGGCGCTCAACATTGCCGCGCTCCAGTGTCAATTTTCGCCGTTTCTAGCGACGGTGCGGAATTACAACGATTTCCTGCGGCAGCACGCCGAGGAGCTCGACCGCGCGCGTGTGACTATGGTGGCGCACTTCAAGCGCTACGACACGACCCAGGCGCAGAACAGCTTCGACCGCTATACGACGCAGACGTACAATAGCTACTCGACGCTCGATGCCCAATTCGCTTTCTGCGATGAAGCCGGCATGGCCGGACGAAAGGCGTTGACGGTACGCAAGGGTGAACTTGGCCGGCGCGCCGCCGCCGTGCGCGACGAGATCCGCGCGTCATTGATTCCAGTGTCTGCGCTCGCCCTGCTCAAGCCGGTCGAACTCACCCCGACGAGCCTGCCGGCGCTTTAGTCCGCGGTCATCCGGCCGACGTCGATCGCCGCTGGATACCGTGTGCTGCGCGAAATTCACGTCGCTTGGCTTTCAGCAGCCGTACGCCAACGGTTCGCTGCTGAATCTAGGAGCAATGGTGCCGGATTTCGTGGGGTCGCCGGACGTCCGTTCCTTCCAAAGTCCGATCAACAAAAAAGGCCACCCCGAGGGGTGGCCTTCTCTTGGTACGTCGTCGGTCGATTACTGCGGACGGCACGGACCGTTCGAAGTCGGGGCGGCAGCCCCGCCGAAGGTGATCTCGACGCGACGGTTCTGCGGCTCGCGCACACCATCGGCGGTATCGACCAGCGGCCGGCTCTCGCCGAAGGCCTCGGTGGTGATGACGCCCGGGGCGACGCCCTTCTTGGTCATGTAGTCCTTGACCGCATCGGCGCGGCGCTGCGACAGCGCGACGTTGTAGTCCGGCTTGCCCGACTTGTCGGCGTGGCCTGCCAGCGTAACGCTCGTCTGACCCGTCGACGCATACTGGTCGGCGGCACGGTCGAGGATCGCCGCAGCTTCCGGCGTGATCACCGACCGATCCCAGTCGAAGAACACCAGGAACGGTCCCGGAGTCACAGCAGCCGGCGGGCATAGCGGCAACGGGGGCGGAGCGGGCGGGGGAGGGGCTGGCGGCGGCGGCGGCGGGGGCGGTACTTCGCCGCCGAAATTGTACGTCAGGCCGACAAGGAGGCTATGCGTACGGACCCGAGTCTGGAAACCCACCCCGGTGAAACCGACGGTGTTGACCTTGTCGACGTTGAAATAACGATACTTCAACGAGACATCGACGTGATCGGTAAGCGGCTTGTAAACGCCAGCGAGTAGCTGCCACGCGAAGTGGGTATCGCTATCGTCGACGAATGACGGCGTCGGATGGACGAACGCAAAAGTCTCCTGCTTGACGCGGGCGACACCGACGCCGCCGCCGAGGTACCCGCCAAAGGCACGGCCTTTACCGCCGAAGTCGGCGAGACCATTGGCCATGAACGACAAGATAGACTGATTGCCCGACGGATTGGTGAAATTGCCCGTCGCCGGAACACCCGCCTGACCATTCGCCAGCGTGATCGGCGGAGTACCGCCGTTGACCTGGAAATAGTCGACGTTGTTGTTCTTATAGCCAACCTCGAACTCGGTCCGGAACAGGCCGAAGTCGTAGCCGAGGATGCCATCGACGTCGTAGCCGACCTTGAAGTTCGCGCGGAGCGGGGCGGAGGTCACGGTACCGTTCGTCGCCCGCAGATCGAAGGTCTCGTTCTGCGCGATGATGCCACCACCCTCGAGGCCGACGTAGAACGATTTATCCTTGGCGAGCGCGGGCCCGGCAAGTGCGGTGCTGGCCAACGCGAGTGCCACGGCAATTTTCCGCATCATAATCCCCTTCACGGTTTCGCAGTCTGTCGAATTGGCCCAACGCTCTATCGCAGCGAATATACCAGCGCAAGTCGGGATTCAGCGCAGGTGTTGCCGAGAAACAACAAGACAGCCGCGAAGTAATTACGGCGGCGCGGTCAGGTTGGGACGAGCCCTGCCCGTCGCAGAATCGGAAGAAGCTGGACGAATGCCGCGCGCATCTCGACGTCGATCACCGATCCGCCGCTTGGCGCAACGACCGCTGCGACAGTCCCCCCGGCGAACGACAAGGACGATACCGGCCATTCGCTGTGCCACGACCCGCCGCGGTAATGAACGAACGAAGTCTCGTCGCGCACGAAGGCGACGCACCCGTCGCGTGGGGTCACGAATGACCAGCCGGCGTCGTCGAGGATTGCGATCTGATCGTCGTGTCCCGCCCATGCGCCGATCGCACCGGGCCCGACGATCCACATGCCGTCGACCGCCGGCACGGAAGGGCTGGTTCGGCTGTCGACGGCGAGGTGAAGCAGCGTGTCAACCCGCGCGAGCGCATCATTATGCGTGATTTCCTTCTGTGCCTGACCCGCCTGAAGGTAGGGAAGGCCGTAGCGGGCGGTTTCGGTCATCGCCGATCCTTTCGTATCGTTAGGGTCAAAGCGGGGCGATCGTTGCCTGTCCCGGGCCCACCGCCGCACTGACCTGAGCGACGCCTATGGTGAGCGCTGCGGCGGCGGGAGCATCGCTGGCGCGATCAACTGTTGCATAGGTCCACTCGGACGTGCCGACTTCGGCCGTTCGGAGGATCACGTCGCCGCTTTGCACGGTTACGCGGTAGCGCTCGCCGTCCTCGGCGACCGGCACGTCGGTTCCGTCGTTCCAAGCATAACCGGCTCGGCTTCGCCGACGCCAGGCGATGGCCTGATCGCCGCTTGCGGTCTTGACGACCGTTACCGCCGCCGGCGACAGCGGCCGCAGTGCGACGCCGCGGGGGAGCACGACCCGGGCCGAGACTGCCGCGTCGTCCTCGCCGGGTCCGACGGCCTTGACACGCAGCGTCGCGCCAACCGCCTCATCCGGAAGATCGATCGGGACGATGCGCTCGTCGAGCAGCACGAAGCGCTCGCCGACCGCGTGACCCCGGACCGCAGCCTCCGACCCGCGACGGCCGCGCAGGAGCGTATCGAGGCGAAAGCGTCGCGCTCCAAGTTGGGTGATCGCGGCGAATTGCACGATCTCGTCGCCGATCAGAGCAAGGTTGGCTCCCGCGAGAACCGCAGCCTCGCTCGCGCTCTGGAGGTCGGCGTCGGCGGCGGCGAGCTCGACGTCGACCGTCGCGCGGCGGTCCCACCGCGTGGTCGGTCCCGCCGCGAGCACGGTCGCCGCCGAGCCGATCGTTGCTGGTGCGACGACCGTCGTCGCGAGCTGGTAGGTCTCGCCGCCGTCGCGACTGACAAGGATGTCGGCGCGCCGCCAGCCGCTGTTCGTGCCGCCCGCCGCGACCAGCAGCTGCGGGACCGTCGGCAGCGGCCCCGGCAGGGCGGGCAGGTCGAGCAGGTGGAGCAGGGTCGGCCCCTGCGGCGCGTCGGGTGCGGCGTACGACCGGCCGGCATCGGTGAGGCTCGTCGCCGCGCCGCCCGAGTCGGCGACGCGCTCGACCTCGCAGTCGATAACCGCGCCCGTGATCGTCCGGTGGGTCACGCGCCACGGCAGCGGATCGCCCGGCGCGACGACCATGTCGCCCGGCCGGATCGCCGCGTAGCGCCATGGCAGGGCGAGTTGCGACGTCGTGCGCGCCGCAATCGCGCGCCGCAGCGCCGCCGCCGCCAGCGCCTTGGCGTCGACGGCGCTGGCGGCGATGGTCAGGTCGTGCTGGTCGACACGCACTGCCGGCGTCCGCCGCGTCGCCGCCTGGATGCCGGTCTGGTAATCGCGGGCGAGATCGCTGTACGACAGCCAGACGGCGTCCGGCACGGCGGCGTCGGCGGCGCGAGTCTCTTGGCGTGGTGCGGCCGGTGCGTGGCCGTCGCCGGCACCGAGATCGGCCTCGACGAGAACCGCGGCCGCGGTGCCGACGCCGGCGCGCAGTTCGGCCCCGTCATCGCCCAGCGTCAAGTCGGCGACGGTACCGAGGGTCGTCAGTGTCTGTCGAATCGATCCCGCCTGCGCCGCGGCGAAGCCGACGACCGTCGGAAAGTCGCCGTGTGCAGTGACGAGGCCGGCCCCGATGTCGACGGCAATCGCGCCGACGCCGACCGCTGCGTCATCGGCGACGACTTCGAAGGTCAGATTAGGGATGCGATTGCCGTAATCGGCGAGTGGCAAATCCTCGAAGACGAGATAGGCGAGACCGCGATAGGCAGGCGCCCCACCGGCACCTTCGAAAGCGGCGATCAACGGGTCGACCGGCTGATCCTCGTCACCGCGGTAGGTACGGATCGTCGCGGGAAAGTTGAGCGTGCCGCTGCCGTCGCGGAGGAGCTTGCCGTCGGCCCAGATGCGTTCGACGCGAACGATCGTGCGCGCGGCGACGATCACCGCGAACGACGACGAATAGCTGTAGGTGTTGGTCGCCGGTCCGCTCTTGCCGCCGCCGGAGCGCGTCCGCGACTCCTTGATCCCGGCGGTCCAGACGAGGTTGCCGGCGACGCGCATCCGGCCGTAGATCCGCGGCAGCGGCTCGCCGTACGCGGCGCTCTGGACGGCGAGGTTGGCGAGGCGCGGCCCCTCGCGCGCCGCGCCGCCGCCGAACAGGCCGCGGTCGATCGTGCCGCCGAGCAGCGTTCCGACCAGTCCGCCGATCGGCCCGCCGATAACGCGGCCGACAGTGCCGAGAATGAGCGTCGCCATGCCTCAGTCCTCTGGAAAGCGCCACGCGGCGACGAGCGTCCATGCCGGGTCGCACGGGCCTTCGACGACGCGGCCGACGCCGGCATGGGCGTGGACGACGCCGCAATCGGTAAGGACGGCGAGATGGCGGCGACCCATGCCGGGCGCGAGGACAAGGAGGTCGCCGGGACGCGGCTCGGTCACGACCGCGCAGCCGAGCGCGGCGACGGCGGCGTCGAGGCGCGTCTCGTGGTCGCCGCCGAGAGCATAGACGGGGGCGGTCGCCGCGCATCCCGCTGCCGCGGCGGCGACCAGCGCGACGCCGATGCAGTCGAGTCCGACGCCGGCGACCCGCTCCGGACGGAGCGAATAGAGCGCCACCGGCAGCCCCGACGCGCCGAGCCCGACCTCGACATAGGCGTTGCCGTGGAGGAGCAGGTTGGCGGCGATCGTCTCGATCAACGCCGGCCCCGGCTCGCCGCCGCCAAGCAGGCCGAGCGCGGGATGGTCGGGCGGGTTGCTTCTGACTGGCGCGCCGGCCGCCCCCTCAGCGACGATCCGGACCGCCCGCTGCGCGATCGGGTTCTTGAGATAGGCGTCGCGGACGAGCACGTCGTAGCTCCGGACCGGCCCGCTGCCGCCGGTCAGCGACGCGCGGACGAGTTCGGGCCAGACCGACGGCACCGGCGTCGGGCGCGACTTGCGCCCGAAAATGGGAAGTCGCATCGGCTTCTCCTTGCATACCTCCCCCTTGAGGGGGGAGGTCGAGAGACGCGGGCGCTTGCCCGCGACCCGGGTGGGGGTGGTCGGTGGCGCGAAGGCTGCCGTTTTCGCTGGTCTAACCACCCTCACCCTCGCACTTGCGTAGAAGAGGGCGAGCGGGCCCCTCCCTCTCCCCTCCAGGGAGAGGGATTAGAGGCTCCGCACCCCGGGGCTGCTGCGCACCTTGCCGAGCATCAGCTCGGTCAGTGCCCAGACCAGGGCGTCGGCGCGGTCGGGCGAACGGCCCGGCCCGGCGTAGGCTCCGCCACGGAGCAGCCCGCACAGCTCGTCCTCGAGCGCGGCGAGATGCCCGACGTGGCCGACGCGACCCCGCTCGTAGAGCGCCGCGACCGGCTCGGCGCGGGCGACCTTGCCGACGGCGGCGTGGACCGGGGTCAGCGGCAGCTCCGCCTCGACCGC
>CAHJWT010000072.1 GCA_903643075.1 Sphingomonadaceae bacterium
GGCGGGGCGCGGTCGCGCGCGAGATCGGCAAGCCGCGCGTCCATGCGCGCGATCAGCGCCTCGCCCCGCACGCGTTCGTCGACCGCGGCGGCGATCTGCCGGGTCTGCGCGCGGATGGCGGCGAAACTGTCGGCCGACCCGACCTCGATCAGCGGCCAGTTCAGCCGGTGGAGCAGCGTTCGCACCGCCGGGGTCGAGTAGGTGCCGGCGAGGACGAGGTCGGGGTGCTGGCGGACGACCTCCTCGGCGAGGCCGTGGTTGACCGGCACCCGCCGCGCCGCCGCCGCCATCAGCGACCCCGCCGGATCGCGCGACAGCCACGTCACCGACGCGATTCGGCCGGGCGGCAGCAGCGCGAGGACGAGCTGGTCGGTGCACTGGCTGAGCGACATGACGCGGAGCGGATGCGGCGTCGGCCGGGGGACGTCGGCCGCCGCGGCGGATGCCACGACCGCCGCGAGCAGGGCGAGCGCGCGCATCAGAAGCGCACGCGGACCCCGCCGTAGCCCGCGCGGCCCGGCGTCGCGAAGCTGTAGACCTCGAAATATGTTCGATCGAGCAGGTTCTCGACACGCCCGAACACCTCGAGCTGCTTCGTGACGCGGTAGGTGGCGTTGAGGTTGACCAAGGTATACGAGTTCAGCGTGACCAGCAGCGGCGGGAAGGTGCCGAAAAACACGTCCTTCTGCGGTCCGTTGTAGCGCACCGTCACCGTCGCCGAGTACGGCGCGGCGTCGGGCGCGTAGGTCAGGTTGGCGCTGGCGATGTTCTGCGCCCGCCGCACCGCCTGCCCGGTGAAGGTCCCGGTGGCGAAGGTCGTGGGGTCGGTCGTGATCTGCACCGTCTGCGGCGCGTCGAGATAGGTGTAGCTCACATCCAACCGCCAGCCGCCGGCGAAGCGCGCCGCCGCGGCGACCTCGACCCCCTGCTGCCGCGTCGAGCCGGGCAGGTTGACCGGCGTCCCGACGAAGTTGGCGTCGAATACGGTGGTGATCTCGTCGCGCAGCCGGTTGTTGAAATAGGTCGCGTCGACGGTGAAGCGACCGCTGCCGAAGTCCTGCGCGACGCCGCCCTCGAACCCGGTCGACTGCTCGGGCTTGAGGTTCGGGTTGCCGACGAAGCGCCCGGTGAAGAAGTCGAACAGCTCGCCGAAGGTCGGGTTCTTGACGCCCGACCCGCTCGCCGCATGGAGGCGGGTGCCGCTGTCGAACTTGTAGCTCGCTTGGACGCGGTAGGTCGTGTCGTCGGCGAAGCGGGTGTTGAAGTCGTGGCGGACCGACGCGCCGATGCCGAGCCGGTCGTCTGCGGTCAGTTCGTATTCGCCGACCAGCCCGGTGTTGCGCGTATGGCGGACCCCGGTGAAGCCACCCGACTGGCTGATCGTCGCCCGCGCGCTTTCGTCCTCGTAGTCGACCGCCGCGGTTAGGCTCTGCTTCACCCGGTCGGTGCCGAAGCGGAAGGTGCCCTCGTAGCTGCTGCGCAGGCGCTGGCCGTGGTCGCCCGACGCATGGACGATCGGCTGGCCCGCCGGCAGCGAGAAGGAATCGGCCACATCATATCCGTCGCGCGTCGTATCGGCGATCTGGCCGATGACGACGCTGGTCAGGCGGCCGGTGTCGAGCTGGGCGCGGACGAGGCCGTAGAACGCCTCGTTCCTGAAGCGGACGCCGGGCGAATCGACCGGCGGTCCGAACGGGCTGTCGTTGGTGTCGGCGGCGGTCAGGCCGTAGCGGCCGACCGCGGTCAGCTTGAACGTGGTCGACGGCGACCACGTCACCTTGGCCGATGCGGTCGCGTTGTCCGCGCCGACGTCGCGGCTGCCGCCGACCGCGGTCGGGTAGCCGTCGGTATGGAGCGCGCTGCCAGTGACGGCGTAGTCGATATCGCCGCTGACCCCGGCGACGCGCGCGCCGCCGCTGACCGTCCCCATCGACCCGGCCTCGATCCGCGCCCTGTAGCCGGGGGCCTCGGCGCCGGTCAGCGTGAGGTAGCTGATCACCCCGCCGATCGCGTCCGAGCCGTACAGCGCCGACTGCTGGCCGCGGAGCACCTCGATCCTGGCGTCCTCGTCGGCGAGGAGCGTACCGAAGTCGAATTCGCCGGTGTACGGGTCGGACGCCTTGATGCCGTCGACCAAGACGAGCGTATGGTTGCCCTCGGCGCCGCGGATGCGGACCTGGGTCATCCCGCCGACCGCGCCGGTGCGGCTGACCGCGACGCCGGGCACGTCGCGGAGGATGTCGGAGACGACGCGTGTCTGCCGTTGGTCGAGCGCGCCGTCGTCGAGCACGGTGACCGACGCGCCGAGCAGGTCGGTGCGCAGCGCCTCGCCTGACCGCGTCGCTGTGATGACGATCGTATCGCCGGCGGCGTCGGTCGTCGGCAGGGTCGGGTTAGTCTGGGCGAACGTCGGCACGGCGGCGGTCAGCAGCAAGGTCGTCAGGATAGGCTTGGTCATCGTCGGTCCCCTTCCGGCGTCGTGAGCGCGCGGCGGGGCGTGCCGCTCGCGGACGAGCGGTCGGGACGGCACGACGGACGGACGCGGAGCGTCCGGCGCACGACCCCGATGCGGCCCCGGCCGCATGGTCGTCGCTCAGACGGAGAACCGTGCCGCGGCCAATCCCTGGGCCAGGGCAAGAGCGACCGGTGCGCCGGCAGGTCTCCTGGCTCGCGGGTCACCGCGCGATGCACGCCTTCCCAGGCATTCCCCGAAGCCGGGTTCCGCCCAGTGGCTGCTCCCTCGAAGGGAGCCAGTGCATCGCGCTCGCCGCTTACAGTTGCAGGGACAGCCGCGGCTTTGGGGGCAGGCCCCCGCACCGCATTCCCTTTTGAGCCCCTCGCGGGGCACCGGCGCGATCATGGACACCCCGGCCGAAGCCGCTGCATCTGTCGCCTTCTTAGGCAAACGTGCCCGCCCCGCCAAGCCCCATCGCCGCGCCGCATGGCCCGCCGGCGATCGACCGACGCCATCTTGCGCCGGCCAGCAATTTACGGCACGTTCATTTCAGTGCATTATAGAACTCGCGTCGCGAGGGAGACGAGATCGCCGCGGCGTAAGATTATCGGCCGCCGGTATCTGCCGGTCGACTGCCGGTTGACTTGGGTCCAATGGGGAGACGCACGATGGTACCACCGACACCGCGGCTGACTGCCGTCCCGGCCTCGCTGCACGGCCTCGACAACCGCGGCATCGAGGCGGGGTCGATCCCCGGCGGCGGCTACGGTCGCTACGGCCGGATGTTCGACTTCTTCGCCCGGCCGATCACCGACGACTGCCTGCGCGACATCGCGACGGCGATGATCAAGGTCGACAAGGGCAATCCCATCACCCAGAAGGAGCCGACCGACGAAAACCCGGCGATCCCGGCCGGCTACACGTACTTCGGCCAGTTCGTCGACCACGACATCTCGCTCGATCCGACCCCGCTGTCGGCCAAGTCGAACGATCTCGCCGCGATGGAGGATTTCCGCACCCCCTCGCTCGACCTCGACTGCGTCTATGGCCGCGGGCCCGACGACCAGCCGTACATGTACACCGACGGCCTCCACCTGCGCACCGGCAAGCCGCTGACCAACGGCGGCGCCGCGAAGGGGGCGACGTTCGACGTCCTCCGCCTCGACACCGGCGGCCCGGCGCAGCCGGCGATCCTCGGCGACAAGCGCAACGACGAGAACCGGATCGTGTCGCAGATGCAGGCGCTGTGGATCGCCTTCCACAACAAGGTGGTCGACGATCAGGCGCTGATCGCGGCCGCCGGCGGCGACTTTTCGGACGGCCTCAGCCGCTTCCGCACCGCCGCGCAGGTCGTCCGCTGGCACTACCAGTGGCTGGTGATCAACGACTTCCTGCCGCGCATCCTCGACAACACGACGCTGCCGCAGGTGCTCGGCACGGCGCTGACCGGCGGGACGCCGAACACGCCGCTGTACGATCATGGCGATCCGCAGTTCGCCTATATGCCGGTCGAGTTCGC
The DNA here is from genome assembly GCA_903643075.1 of Sphingomonadaceae bacterium. Lineage (GTDB taxonomy): Bacteria > Pseudomonadota > Alphaproteobacteria > Sphingomonadales > Sphingomonadaceae > Polymorphobacter_B. The sequence goes on from CAHJWT010000072.1 coordinate 3,975, forward strand.
CGGCGCGGCATACCGCTATGGTCACTCGCAGATCCGGCCCGGCTACGCCCTCAACAAGGACTCCGGCACCGACGCGGCGCATCCGTTCCGCGTCCCGATCTTCTCGCGCAACGCCGCCGGGACCGAGAACCTCAACGGGTTCGGCATGCCGCAGCCGCCGACGTTCGGCATCGACTGGGCGTTCTTCCTCGACGGGCTCGACCGGGGCCAGATCCCGACCGAGTATGTCGTGCCGCAGCAATCGTATCGGATCGACGCCAACCTCGTCGATCCGCTCGGCGACCTGCCCGAATTCTTCAACGCTCCATCGCCGTTCGGCAACCTCGCCTACCGCAATCTCGCCCGCGGGGCGAACAACCTGCGGCTGCCGTCGGGCGAGCAGGTGGCCAACGCGCTCGGGCTGGTGCCGCTGACGGCCGACGTGCTGTGGGGCGTCGGATCGAAGGCGTTCATCGACAAGACGATGAGCATGAACCACATGACCGACGACCTCCGCGCCGACGTCAAGGAGGTCCACGACCGCCGCCAGCACGTCGGGTCGAAGTGGGCCGGCCCGGGCAAGGCGCTCAACGGCAACACACCGCTATGGTACTATATCCTGCGCGAGGCCGAGTATTACGGCTTCGCCCGCGTCGACGAGGGCCTGACGTCGATGTTCGGCGGCCAGCACCTCGGACCGGTCGGCAGCCGCATTGTCGCCGAGACCTTCGTCGGCCTGGTGTGGCGCAACAGCCAGTCGTATCTTCGCCGCTGGCCGCTGTTCACGCCGCTGATCCCCGCCGCCGGGCCGAAGTTCATCCTCAGCGACATCGTCCGCTACGCGCTGTAGCGACGCGGGGTCCGGTCAGACCAGGTAGTCGATGAACCCGTGCGCGTCGGCGGTGAAGATCCCCGCCGGCAGCGTACCGGCGTCGGGATCGGCCGCCACTTTACCCGCGGCGACCTGATCGCTTCGCGCCAGCCGCCCGTGGGTCCGCGCGTCGAGCGCGGCAAGGAGCGGTACGCGTGGCACCTCGGTATGCTGATCCTCGTGGCCATAGGCTCCGATCGCGGTCGAGCACATCGCCGTGCAGCCCTCGTTGAGCATGTTGACGACGTCGATCGGCGTCGCGTTGGTGCTGCCGTGATGGCCGACCTTGTAGAAGTCGAGCTTGGCCAGCATCGCCGCCGCTCCCGACGTCAGCGTCGTGTGCCCGGGCGAGCCGAACGCCCCGCCGAACAGCAGATTGGCCCAGTTACCCCACTGCGCGTCGCCGCTGAACAGCAGCGTCTTGCCGTGGAAGGTGAACAGCACGACGAGGCTCTGGTTGTTCATCGCGTTGTCGGCGCTCTGGGCGGCGGCGGCGAGCACGTCGGGCTGGTTCGCCTTGATATGCGCGACGACGTCCGCGGCCGCGTAGACCGGCGGGCCCTTGCCCTGCCACTTGAAGCCATCGGTCGCGAAGGCCGGCGCGAACGGCGGCAGCGGCGCCCCGTCGTCGCCGCCGTCGGCGGCGAGGTACTGGTGTGGCTTGTTGTCCATCTGCGCGACGAGCGCGAGGTCGGTCGGCGGCCCGAGGATATCGGCGGCGAGCCCGGCGTCGACGAGGACCGGCGGCAGCTTGGCCGTCTGGCCGGCGGAGAAATAGGCGACCGGGGTCTTCGCGCCGGCAGCGGTCTTGAAGCCGCGGAGGACGCCGAGCGCGATGTCGTTCGACGACGTCCCGGCGGCGACATCGAACTGGCCGGTAATGTTCTCGGCCATCATCGCGTGCTGGTCATCCGCGCGCCCTGCCGCCGCCAGTGCGGCGGTCAGGCGCGCCGCGGTCGCGACGAGGCTCTTCTGGACGCCCTGCGCCTGCTTGTCGGCGGGGTTCTCGAACCACGACATCCACACCTGCTCGACCGTCATCGTCGCGAAGACGGCGCGGCCGCTGGCGAAACCCGAGATGTGGTCGGCGTGGCGGTGAGTCATGATGACCAGCGCGAGCCGGCCGCCGGTGTCGGCGTGCATCTGCGCGAGCGCGGCGTCCATCGCGCCGGCGACCGGCTTGGCGTGGACCCCGCAGTCGACAAGGATGTGGGCATATTCGCTCGCCCCGACCGGGACCGACATCAGGAAGAAGTCGCCGAAGCCGACGCGGTACATGCGGATGCGGATCGGGCGCGTCGCTGCGGGCATGTCAGTCTCCGGCGTGGAGCAGGGCGAAGTTGATGCCGAACCGGCTCGCCGGCCCCGACCGCTCGGTCGAATTCGCGACGAAGGCGTGGCGCTGCCGCTGCTCGCGCTCGGGGCTGTAGTGCTTGGCGATCGCGAAGCGGACGTAGGGCTGGGCGCGGCGGCCGAGCAACTGCGGTGGCCGCGCGACGATCAGCGTCACGCCGCTGTGCATCGTCAGCGTCGCCGGGTCGGCCGACCCGGGGAAGCGCGGGATCTCGCGCGTCTGGACGAGCTCGACGATCATGTCGGTCAAGAGCTTGCCGTTCTGGTCGACGCGGAACATCGGGTGGAACGATTCGGCCTTGATCGCGAACGCCGGGTCGAAGCCGAGCAGCGTCGCCTTCTTCTGCGCCCATGCCCTCAGGATGGCACCGTCGAAATCCTTCTCGGCGCTGGTCAGGCCGTTGGGGTCGCCGAAGCGCAGGCGTGGCACCGGCAGCGCGCCGGGACGTAACTCGGGCCAGCACAGCGACGCCTCGGAAAAATACCGCGCGTCGTCGGGCAGGATGCCGCGCAGGCGGAACGACTGCATGATCGCGTCGCGGACCCCGTCGGTATCGTTGGGATAGAAGTCGAGGTCGGCGGTGATCAGCGCGCGCAGGAAATCGCCGAAGGTCAGGTCGACCGGCGGGCAATAGTCGAGCGCGCGCGCGCACAGTGTGAAGAAGGTCTCGGCGGTCTTGCTCGCCGCCTCCGCCAGCAGTTCGGCGAGCGGGGCGGGCAGGTCGTCGCCGTCGCCCGCCGGTTTCCACAGCTTGAACAGCGGCTCGGTCTTCCGCAGGTAGACGGTGAAATAGGCGTCGAACACCGCCGCGACGAGGACCGAGCCGCGGTCGTGCGGTTCAGTCTTGGTCTTGATATCGTCGGGTGTCGGCGGCGAGCCGAGCGCCGAGCGCAGCCCGCCGTGCATCGCCGACGCCTCGCCGAATTGCGTCGCTAATGCGAGCAGCGGGTTGGCCTCGATCGTGTCGGCCTGGATCTGCGCCTTTTTCTCCGGGTCGACGATCTCGCCGGCGACCTTGGTCTTGAGGGTCAGCGCGTGGAGCTTGCCGCCGGTCTTCTGCAGCGTGTCGAGCAGCGTCTCGCTGTGGGCGAAATGGCGGAACAGCGCGGCGAGGTCGGCGAACGCCTCGTGGAACGCGGCGACGTCGATGTTGGTCGGCTCCATCAGGTGCTCGCGGATGCCGTCGACGATCGCGTGCGTCGTCTCGTGGGCGATGATGTCGTGGCTGAGGCAGGTGAACACCGTCTGCCCGGGCAGGTTGTGGCCGGCATCGTCGGCGCTCGCCTTGAAATAGCCGAACAGGATGGCGTGCGCGTCGGCGCTGTAGAAGGCATTGGCCTGCGCCATCGCGTGCGGGTGGAGGTAGAGCCGGTTTGGCCGGTCGTCGATGTCGGTGCCGTCGGGCGCGCTCGGCCGCCGCCAGTGGACGCGGCGGCCGAGCGCGGTCTGAAAGCGCTCGAGCGTCTCCGACGCGACGGCATAGACCATCTGCTGGTGGAAGCGCGGATCGACCTCGCTCGGGGCGAGGCCGCCGCGCATCAGGATCGCGGGGAGCTCAAGATTGACTGGCGTGTAATAGGTATTCTGCGTCCCGTCATAGTCGACGACGGCAAAGCGCTCGCCGACCGGTCCCGGCGCGAGCGGCTCGTACGCGACGTCGACCGTCATCGTGTTGCCGAGACGGCGACCGCGGCTCGGATCGAAGGCGTAGACCGCGAGCGGGCGCGTGGCCGGCAGCGGCAGCCGGGTTGTCGCAGCGAAGATGCCGCCGTCCGCGGCCGAGGGTGGCGGTTTCGTCATGTCGGGTCGACCGTCCCCATCGCGATCATCCGTAGCGCGTCGATCCCGGGCAGGAAGAAATAGTCGCCGCCGCGCGTCGTGACGAACGCCGGCAGGTCGGCGGCGATCATCGCGTTCGCGCCGGCCGGGCCGGCGGGGATGACATGCTTGGTGGGCTGTGCACGCGCCCCGATCAGCGGGCAGCCGTCGTTCCCCGCCTCGAAGTCGAGGCCGTAGTTCATCCACTGCTGCTGGACGAACTCGAACTGGCGGAACAGGCTCGCGCAGTGCGCCATGAAGACGATGCCCTTCGACCCGTCGGGGTCGACGAACGGCAGGCCGCGGCGGAGGATGCGGCGGCGGTTGACCAAGGTCGAGCTGCCCGTCGTCGGCCCGACTTCGGGATCGAGCATGTCGCGCGGGTTGGCGCGGCGGATGTGCGCGCCGAGCGGGCACTTCGCCCCCGCCATATCGTCGCCGTAGCGGAAGCCGGTCAGCATCAGGTTGTACTTCTCGAGCCGGGTCGCCTCGACCGAGTCGCGGGGCTTCCTGAGCGCGATGACGATGCACGCGTCGTGCTCGGCCATCATCGCCGCGTGGTCGGCCCAGCTCGGCGCGGCCGACAGGGGAATGCCGGTCGACCAGCGGCCGACGAGCTTGGCGCGGACCGTCTCGCGCGCCTCCTCGTCACTGCCTGCGCCGTTGACCCGCGTCCACAGTGCCGCCAGCCGGTCGACCTCGGCGTCAAACGCTTCGATGTCCTGGCCGAGCTTGCGCCACGCCATGAAGGTGCCGTTGCGAACGAACTCGGCGGGCATCGAGGCGACGGGGAGTTCCTGCTGCTCGTCGACCTGACCGAGGATGAACTCGCCCGCCTCGAGCGCCGACCAGTCCGTGCCACGGTCGAGCTTGCCCTCGCCGACGACGGCGACCTTCTCTGCCGCCGGATTGTCGAACTGGCCGCGGAAGACGGGGTCGCCGATGCCGTCGGTGAAGCCGAAATGCTCGCGGGGGACCGGCGTCACCCCGCTGCCGTCGGCGAGCGGCGCGGTCAGTGCGGCCGAATCCTGCCAGCGCGCCGCGCCGTCGGCCCCGTGGCCGGCGAGCAGCGCGACGTGGTCGCCGGCCAGCCCGACGAGCCAGTCGGTCCATTCGCCGAGGATGGCGAGCGGCGTCCCGTCGCGATTGGCGGCGACGTTGAGCATGACCCACACGTGGGCGGCCGGCGCGCCGTCGCGCCATGCCGGGTCCCAGCCGCCGGGATCGCTCGTACCGACGTCGCCGAGGATGTCGGCGCGACAGCGCATCCCGTCGATGAACTCGTCGGGGAACAGCCGCAGCGTCCGCGTCGGCAGGTCGAGCGCGGTCAGCCCGGCATGGCTGAAGCCCAGATTGAGGGTGATCGCCGGCTTGGCGACGATCAGCTTGCCACTGGCGTCCTGCGCCTTGTCCCACGGCTCGGCCGTCGTCACCCGCGGCCGCAGCGCCTGGACGAAGTGCCGCCCCGCGACCGCGTCGGTGACGTGGAAGAAAAAATGACGCGCATGGGGGAAACCGAAGCGGCCGTACGGGCGCTGGAGGTTGCCCTGGATGTCGGGGAGGTCGAGGAAAGTCATGGCAGGCCACTCGCGTCGACCACGCCCGGCGGCTGCGTCGGTGCCGCGAGGTCGGCCGGGCGCGTGGTGCCGAGGAATGCTGCGAAACGCGCGTGGAGGTCGGCCGGCGCGGCCCCCTGCGCGTCGATCGCGAAGGCGGCAAACCGCTGCTGGAGGTAGAGTGCCTTGAGGATGCTCGGCAGGTCCGACCCGGCGGCGGTCGGGAACGGCCGGCCGCCGCGGCTGACGGCGAAACGGTGGAGCAGCCATACCCCGGCCACGACCGCCACGATCAGCGCCGGGACGAGCGCGCCCCAGCCGAGGAGGGCGACGAGCGCGACGACGCCGGCGAGCAGCGCGACGCCGCCCGCGGCAACCGGTCCCCACGGCGGCTTGAGCGACGCCAGCGGCAGTCCGTTCGCCCAATAGTCGTTGAACGGCATTGTCGTCTCGATCTGGCAGCGCCGGACGTAGGCGTGGAACCCGGCGGCGTCGACGACCTGGTCGAAGCCGACGCAGTGCGCGAAGATCACCCGCAGGTCGCTTTGCATGGTGTGCCACAGCTCGTCGGTATAGGCGCGGAGCGCGGCTTCGCCCCCGGTGTCGGCGGGATCGCGCGCGTCGACGTCGGCGGCGAACAGCAGGTACGGCGTCGACAGCCGATCGACCGGCTGCGGGTCGAGCGGCTTCCGCTTGCGGATCAGGTCGACCAGCGAATCGCCGGGGTTGCGGCCGTTGAACGGCAGGCCGTCGATGATCACCAGCCGGACGAGGTGGTTGAGCCGGTTGGCGGCGAACGGCGACGGCCACGCGTCGGCCGGCGACGTTGCCGTCTGCCGCCCGGTCGCCATCAGGCTGAGCTTCTGCGCCAGCTGGAGGCGGTGCGACCGCGACCGCCCGGCGATGTCGTCGCTCAGCCGGTCGGTGCGGATCGGCGCGAGCGCGGTCAGGAAATAATGGCCGCCGTCAAGGTTGGGCATGGGCCGCCCCGCCAGCCGCCGGCACGGCCCGACTTGCCGCTAGCCCGGCGATGAAGGCCCGCCGCGCGATGTCGGCCTTGCCCGTCGCGCGCGATGCGACCGGCGCGAAGCCGGGAGCGGCGAGCGAATTCGCCAGC
>CAHJWT010000073.1 GCA_903643075.1 Sphingomonadaceae bacterium
CGGCCGGCCGCGGCGCTGGCTGCCGCCGACGGTCAGCCCAGCCGCCGCGCGCAGTCGCGCGCGAAATAGGTCAGCACTCCCGAACAGCCCGCCCGCTTGAACGCGGTCAGCGTCTCGAGCATCGCCGTGTCGCGGTCGAGCACGCCGGCGGCGGCGGCGGCCTGCAGCATCGCATACTCGCCGCTGACCTGGTAAGCGAAGACAGGGATTTCGAAGCGGTCCTTCACCCGGCGGACGATGTCGAGGTACGGTAACCCGGGCTTGACCATGACGCTGTCCGCGCCTTCGGCCAAGTCGAGCGCGACTTCGCGCAGCGCCTCGTCGCTGTTGGCATAGTCCATCTGATAGGTCTTCTTGTCGCCCTTGAGATAGCCGCCCGAGCCGACCGCGTCGCGGAACGGGCCGTAGAAGGCGCTCGCGTACTTGGCGGCGTAAGCCATGATCTGGACGTCGTAGAAGCCGTCGGCCTCGAGCGCGGTCCGGATCGCGCCGACGCGGCCGTCCATCATGTCCGACGGCGCGATGATGTCGGCCCCGGCGCGCGCCTGGTTGAGCGCCTGGCCGACGAGCACCTCGACCGACGCGTCGTTGACGATGCGGTGGCGGTCGTCGAGCAGGCCGTCGTGCCCGTGGCTGGTATACGGGTCGAGCGCGACGTCGGTCAGGATGCCGATGTTCGCCCCACTGTCCCGGATCGCACGAACCGCCCGGCACATCAGGTTGTCGGGATTGAGCGCCTCCGCCCCGTCGTCGCTCCGCGCCGCGGCGGGGGTGTTGGGGAACAGCGCGAGCGCCGGGATGCCGAGCGCCGCCGCCTCCTTCGCCGCCGCACCGAGGAGGTCGACCGAGAGCCGCGACACGCCCGGCATCGTCGCGATCGGCTCGGTAGTGCCCTTGCCCCCGGTGACGAACAGCGGCCAGATCAGGTCGGCGGGGCTGAGCACCGTCTCGGCGACCAGCGCCCGCGACCACGCATGGGCACGGCTGCGGCGGGGACGGAGCGCGGGGTAGCTGGTCATCGCGGTGACGTAGCGCGCGGTGCTCCGGCCGTCACGCGATCGACTCACGCGAAGCGCGGGCGCCGCCGTCGTTCCGCGGCACCGACCAGGCCAAACCCCGCGAGCATCAGCGCCCACGCGGCGGGTTCGGGCGTTGGGCTGGCATCGAGCACGATCGTACCGCCCCAGTTCGCCGGACTGTCCGCACCGAAGTCTTCGCTGAACCCACCTGCCAAGCCGCTGCCATAGACGTTGTGGCCGTCCGGGTCGCCGACGTAGGACAACGAGAAGGCGGTCACTCGGCCGTCGACGAAGTCGAGGTCGGCGCTGGCGAAGGCCTGGGCCGGATCGGTCGACGACGCGCCCGCGAAGTTGCCGACATGCCACGAATAGACCACGTAGTGGTCGAAGATCTCGTCCGCGGTCGCCGAATAGTGGCCGGTGAAGTGGTCGGTTGGGGCCGGCGGATAGCCGGCCGCCGGCACGCCTGCCGCCGTACCCAGATGGACGAAGGCGGCGAAGGCGCCGGTGGTGCCGACCGCGGGGGCCACGATCCCCTGATCGGGATCGGACTGCGCATAGGTCACGACGCCGACGCCGCGGATAGTGACATCGGTGATGACGGCGGCGGCCGGGACGGCGGCTGCGACGGCGATCAGTGCGGCGACCTGAACGATGCGGTTCATCGGCGGCTCCTTGGCGCATTCATGGTCGTCAGAATACCGCCGCGTCCCCGTGTCGACTAGCACGAAAAGGGCCGGTACGACGACGACCTCGCCCGTGCGACGGCGAACGGCGATGTCGCGCCGACTGGCCGGGCGGCGGACGCCACGGTAGAGCGCGGCGATGACGACGCCGACCACCGCTCCGATCCTCCTGTTCGACTCCGGCGTCGGCGGGCTGTCGGTCCTCGCGCCGATCCGCACGCGGCTGCCCGCCCGGCCGGTCGTCTACGCCGCCGACAACGCCGGCTTCCCCTACGGGACCAAGACCGAGGCCGAGATCGCGGCGCGGGTGCCGGCGCTGCTCGGTCGCCTCGTCGAGCGCTACCGGCCCGCGCTCGTCGTCATCGCGTGCAACACCGCGTCGACGATCGCGCTTCACTCCGTCCGCGCCGCGCTCGACGTGCCGGTCGTCGGCACCGTCCCGGCGATCAAGCCCGCCGCGGCGCTCAGCGTCACCCGCGTCATCGGCGTCCTCGGCACGGCGGCGACGGTGCGCCAGCCGTATGTCGACCGTCTGGCCGCCGAGTTTGCCGCCGACTGCACCGTCGTCCGCCACGGCTCGGCGCGGCTGGTCGAGCTCGCCGAGGCCAAGCTGCGCGGCGAAGCGACCGACCCGGCCGACTATGCCCGCGAACTGGGCGGGCTGCTCGACGCTCCCCACGGCGACCGCATCGACACCGTCGTCCTCGCCTGCACCCATTTTCCGCTGCTCGCCGCCGAGCTGGCGGCCGCCGCGCCGCGACCGCTTATGTTCGTCGATGGCGGCGAGGGAATCGCGCACCGCGTCGCGTACCTGCTGTCGAACACGGTCGCGGCCTCCGCTGCCCCCGCGGGTCCCCGCGCCGTGTTCAACCCCCCCGGCGCCGGCGAGGCGGTGGATCGCGCCGTCTTCACCCGCGCCGACCGCGCGGTTGACGCGCTCCGCCCGGCGCTTCACAGCTTCGGCCTCGACGCGATCGAATTCCTGTGAGGCAAGGGTGCCGCTGACCGACGACGAGCTGATCGCGCGGATGAACGCGCGGATGCCGCCGACCTCGGCGCTGCTCGGTATGACGGTGCTCGCCGTCGATCGCGCCGCCGGCACCGTCCGCCTGCGCTACGAGCCCAAGCCCGAGTTCGCCAATCCGATGGGCAACGTCCAGGGCGGCTTCATCGTCGCGATGCTCGATGACGCGGCGGCGCTGGCTGCCGTGGTCAAGGCGGGGACGCGGATCACTGTCCCGACGCTCGAGCTCAAGACGAGCTTCTTCGGCGTCGCGAAGCTCGGCGCGCCGCTGTATGCCGACGGCCGCTGCGTCAAGCTCGGCAAGCGCATCGCCTTCATGGAGGCCGACCTCAGCGACGCCGACGGCAGGCTCCTCGCCCGCCTGTCGACGACCGCGCTGCCGACGCCACTCGACGGCCCGGGCAATTTCGTGGAGCGTACATGACGCTGGAACCGAACGACGTCCGCATCGACCGGCGCGGCCGCGCGCTGTTCGTCACCCTCGACCGGCCGGCGGCGCTGAACGCGCTGACCCGCGCGATGGCGAACACCATCCAGGCGGCGTTGTACGACAGCATCGGCGACGCCGACGTCGCGCTGGTCGTCGTCGAGGGGGCGGGCGACCGTGCCTTCTGTGCCGGCGGCGACGTCGTCGCGATGCACGCCAGCCGCGACGACGCGGCGGCATGGGAGGGGTTCTTCCGCGACGAGTACCGGATGAACCAGACGATCGCCCGCTACCCCGACGCGTATGTCGCGATCCTCGACGGCGTGACGATGGGCGGCGGCGTCGGGCTGTCGATCCACGGCCGCTTCCGCGTCGCGACCGAGCGGACGCTGTTCGCCATGCCCGAGACGGCGATCGGCATGGTCGCCGACGTCGGCAGCACCCACGCCCTGCCGCGCCTGCCCGGCGAGATCGGCACGTGGCTCGCCCTGACCGGCGCGCGGCTGAAGGCGGCCGACTGCGTCTACGCCGGCATCGCGACGCACCATGTCCCCGCCGATCGGCTGCCGCTGCTCCGCGACCTCCTCGCCGACGGCGACGAGCCGGTCGAGACGGTGCTGGCGACGCTCCACGCCGACGCCGGCGAGCCGCCGCTGGCGACGGTGCGCGACGCGATCGACTTCCACTTCGCCCACGACACCGTCGAGGCGATCGTCGCCAGCCTGTCCGAGGGCGACGACTGGGCGCAGTCGACCGCCGCCGCGCTCGCCGCGATGTCGCCGACCGCGCTCAAGCTGACGCTCCGCGCCGTCCGCGCCGGTGCGGGCGAGACGATCGAGGGCGCCCTCAGGACCGAATACCGCATCGTCAGCCATCTGCGCGGCGGTCACGACTTCTTCGAAGGCGTCCGCGCGCTGCTGGTCGACAAGGACAAGTCGCCGAAATGGGCGCCGGCGACGCTGGCCGAGGTGAGCGACGCCGACCTCGACCCGTATTCCGCCGAGCCGGCGAGCGGCGACCTGTCGTTCGATTGAGGTTGCTCGTGGGGGCGGGCGAAAGCCAGCTCCACGCGCCGGCAATCGCTCCCCTCCCCTTCAGGGGAGGAGCGAGAGACGCGGCGCAGCCGCGGCCCGTGGTGGGGACCGGGCGAGTGGTTGCCGTCAACCATCGACCTCTTCACCCCCGACCCCTCCCCTGAAGCGGAGGGGAGGCGCAACTTCCGGCGTCAGCTGCTCGGCCGATCCTGCTCCTTCTCCTCGCGGCTTCGCGGCTTCGCGTGATCCCCTTGCCTTTGGTGAGCCGAGGCGAAGAGGTTTTCACGCGAAGCCGCAAAGCCGCGAAAAGAAAGGAACCGTCGTTGGGGAAGCGGACGCGAAATCGCTGTCCTACACACCTTGTAAGTTGGATTAGCGTGGCGATTGAAGCGGTAACTGCGTGCCCTTTCTCATTGTTGTTCGACGCCTGCGCGCCGTGCCACCGGCGGCACGGAACTTTTTGAAATCGGATTGGAAACGTGGGCCGCACGACCGCTTGTCGGACTTGGCCAGAGCAGCGACGAAGCAAGCGCTCCGTAGTTTGCCTGACCCTCGATTGACCCTTGCGCAGGATTTCCTGCCGGCAAAAGCCCGTCGCGGGTGTCAACTTCGCTTAGTTGTTCATCTTCGGTGGGCGCTCATTCCGCCGGCTTGACCCGCCCCTCGACGCGCCCGCTCCGCTCGAGCTTGCCCCACCCGACGCTCGGGCCGCGCAGCGCCGAGGTGATCGCGCGAATGACGACGTAATACATGATCTGGCGGTAGCCGAAGCGCTGCGGCAGCATCAGCCACAGGAGCCGCCAGCGCTCGTTCGCCTCGAGCCCGAAGGCGACGACGCCCGCGAGGAGGTCGATCGCGCCGAAGGCCAGCCAGTAGGCCCCCATGCGGACGACGTCGTGCTGCGTCGCCGCCCAGCCGTGCGCCTCGACCGACAGCCACGTCGCGACGAGGCTTGCGATCAGCGCGAGATCGATCACCGGCGACACCGCAGCGAAGATCACCTGGAAGACGATCGCCTGCGGCAGGCCGATGCGGGCGAGTCCCTTCGGCCGCCCGGTCCGCAGCACCGCCTGGTGCTTCCACAGGCACTGGAGGGTGCCGAACGCCCAGCGGAAGCGCTGGCGGGCGAGCGCGGCGAAGCTCTCGGGGGCCTCGGTCCACGCGACCGCGTCCTGGTCGTACATCACCTGCCACCCGGCGCGCTGGATGGCGATGGTCAGGTCCTGGTCCTCGGCGAGTGTGTCGGCCGGGTAGCCGCCGACGCCACGGATCGTGCTCGCCCGCCACGCCCCGACCGCACCGGGGACGACGGTCACCGCGTCAAGGCGGGCGAGCGCCCGGCGCTCGAGGTTCTGCGCGGTGATGTATTCGAGCGCCTGCCAGCGGGTGACGAGATTGACCCGGTTGCCGACCTTGGCGTTCCCCGCGACCGCGCCGATCGCCGGGTCGACGAACCACCGCGCCAGCCGCGCGATGGTGTCGGCCTCGAACTGGGTGTCGGCGTCGAGGGCGATGATGATCTCGCCGGTCGCCAGCGTCAGGCCGTGGTTGAGCGCGCGCGCCTTGCCGCCGTTGACCAAGGTCAGCAGGCGGACCCGCGGGTCGTCGGCGAAGGCGGCGCGGACGATCTCGCTCGTCGCGTCCTTCGACCCGTCGTCGAGGACGATGACCTCGAGCCGGACGTCACGGCTGGCGAGGACCCGGCGGACCGAGGCCTCGATCACCCGCGCCTCGTTGAACGCGGGGATCAAGACCGAGACGAAGCGGTCGGGGTCGATCGGCGGCCGGACCAGCCCCGCCTCGCGCCGCGCCTGCCACAGCGCGAGCGCCGACAGGACGAGCGCGCGGCCGATGCCGAGCGTGATCGCGATGGCGAACAGCCATTTCAGGCTGGCGATGACGAAGGCGATGACGTCGAACAGCGCGAGGTCGGTCCTCGACGCGGCGAGCTCGTCGGGCGGCAGCGGCGGCATGACCTGCGCCGGCGACAGGCCGATCAGCTCGCTGACCGGTACGAAGCGGTAGCCGCGCGCGCGCAGCTCGTCGATGATGACCGGCAGCGCGGCGATCGTCTGGCTGCGGTCGCCGCCGCCGTCGTGGAGGAGGACGACGTTGCCGCTGCGCTCGGTCGTCGCGCCCTCGACGCCGTCGATCGTCGTCTGGACGATCTGGTTGACGCCGGGCGCGCGCCAGTCGGCCGGATCGACGTGGAGCCCGACGGTCAGGTAGCCGAGCGCCTGGGCGACGGTGACGGGGTCGATCTCGTCGGTCGTCGTCGGCTCGGCGTCGCCGAAATACGGCGCGCGGAACAGCTTCATCGACCGCCCGGTGAACGCCTCGAACAGCCGCTGGTTGGCGTTGAGCTCGAGCCGCGTCTGCCGCACCGACGCCATGCCGAGGTTGGGATGGGTGTAGGTGTGGTTGCCGACCTCGTGGCCCTCGGCGATCTCGCGGCGGAGGATGTCGCGGTTGGGCAGCGCGTTCTCGCCGATGACGAAGAACGTCGCCGGCACCCGCTTCGCCTTGAGGATGTCGAGGATGCGCGGCGTGATGTTGGCGTCGGGGCCGTCGTCGAAGGTCAGCGCGACGAGTCCCTGGCGATAGCCGGCGCGCTCGATGGCATAGGGCAGCGGCAGCTGGACGAAGCGCGAGTCGACGATCAGCCCGCGCCGGTCGACGGTGATCGCGCGCCGCCCGGGCACCGGCGTCGCGCCGACGTGGAGGATTTCGCCCGCCCCCTCGATGTCGACGTTGGTACCCGCCGGGATGGTCGCCAGTGCCGACGGCGGCACCGTCGCCGGATGGCTGTGGCCGAAGATCTTCCACACCGACGGATCCTCGGTGCCGAGCCGCCATAGCGCGAAGGCGTTGAGGCCGAGCGCGCGGGTCGCCAGCATCTGGTTGTAGACGCTGAGCGCGCTGAGCAGCCACACGGTGTGGAGCTCGCCGCCGCCGTCGTACTGGAACGTGGTGTTGCCCGACATCGGATCGAAGCGCGGCAGGACATTCGATTCGTGCGCGGTGAGGAATGCCTGCTCGACCGACGTCGCGTCGGTGCCCGACTTCGACCAGTCGTAGGCGTAACTGCCGATCGCGATGACGACCTTCTGCGGCGGCAGCCCGCGCGTCGTCCGGGCGATGGTCTGGACGAACCACGGCTGCGACGCGATCGGCCCGGCGGTGTGGTCGGGGTCGTTCTCGTCGTAGACCATCAGGAAGATGCGGTCGACGACGGCCGCGTAGCGCCTGAGGTTCCAGTCGGGATCGTCGACCGGAACCGACACGGCAAGCTTCCAGCCGTGCTTCGCGCAGCGGTCGTGCGCTTCGCGGAGGAATGTCAGGTAGTTCGGCTGTGCCGCCGGCGGCAGGCTCTCGAAATCGAAGAAGATGCCCTCGACGCCGATCTTCTCGGCGACGAAGCCCGCTTCGAGGTTGTCGAGCAGCCGCTTGCGCGCCACCGGGTCGGCGAGCAGCCTCGCCATGCCGGCCCCGTCCCATTCGCCCTGGATGGCGTTCTGGACCATCGGCACGATGCGCGGCCGCGATGCCGCGCTGGCGATGATCTGGCGCGCGCGGAGGTCGGGGAAGCGGGTAACGACATGGTCGGGCCCGGTCACCGAGACCCACGCCGGGACGAGCCAGTCGAGGTCGCCGATATGGCGTTCGAGGCTCGCCGCACTCGCGTCGTCCCACGGCGCATGGAAGCCGACCGCGAGCGGTGCCCCGACCGGAGGCGTGCCCTTGGCCAGCCACGACGCGCGGCGCAGCACATGGCTGACCTCGCGCCGCGTGTCATGGGCAAGCTGGCCGAGGTCGCGGACCGGCGGGCGCTCGACGGTGAACGGCAGCGGGAGGCCGGCCGAGGTCGACACGATCGACGTCGCGAACAGGCCGACCGCGGAACAGATCAGGAGGACGAAGGCGGTGACGGCGACCCCGAAGCGGCGCCGCCGCCGCCCGGTCGGATCGTGGAATACCGCGCGTTCAGCCATGGTCGAAGTTGATCATCCGCTCGCCCCGTGCCGGCCTTAGCGCAACCGTTGCCGCCGCGCGATAGTTGACCGCGGGCGCGCCCGACCCGGGTACGCCGCCCCGCCTTGCGCGGATATGAAGGATTGCACGATGAGTTTGTTCGGACGGATCATGGACAAGATCTTTCACCATCCCGCGGCTGTAGCGGCCAGCGCGCCGCCGGTTGCGCCGACTGCTGCCGGGTCGGCGGCACTTGCGGCGTCGCCCGCGGCGCAGGCGACGGCCGCCCCGGTCGATGTCGAAGCGGTGTTGATGCAGATGGCCGAGGCCCACGGCGGCGGCGGCAACTGGCGGTCCTCGATCGTCGACCTGCTCAAACTCCTCGACCTCGATTCGAGCCTCGATGCGCGCAAGGATCTCGCTAACGAGCTCGGCGTCCACGTCGGGGCCGACGGCACCGCCGAGGAGAACATCGCCCTGCACAAGGCGGTGATGGCGAAGCTCGCCGCGAACGGCGGCAAGGTACCCGACAGCCTGAAGGGCTAGCAACGCGCCGGCCGGGCGGGGCCCGGCCGGAACGCGGGCGCTGTGCGGATGCCGCGAGTGTATCCCAAAGCTGCAAAATTCGCTGTCCTACAGGCAGCACCGCGAGGCACTATGCGACCGCATCAACCGCTCTTTCTCATCGTTGATTCGATTGTCGCGACCTCGCTCGATCGGGCAGTCGCGACCACCTTGGATTGGTTGCGGAAGCATTAACGAATCTGCGTCCCGGGCGTGTACTTCGCTGTCGCCTTTGTTGGATTGCGGCGAGACGACAGACTCGCAAATACGAAAGGGCCGGGTCGTTGCCGACCCGGCCCCTCGCGTTGCGGTAGGCGAATGCTTTAACGGCGGCCGCTGACTAGCCAACCGATCAGGATACCGACGGCGATGCCACCGACGAGCGTCGCGATCGGCTGCTCTTGAACCGTGTCGCGAAGAACCTGATTGCCCTTCTCGGCATACTGCCGGCCGGTCTCGCGCGCCTTCTGGACATAGTCGGGGGCGTTGTCGGCCCAGTCGTTGACCGCATCCTTGGCCTTGCCGTACGCGTCCTGGACCTTGCCCTTGGCGTCGCCGAAGGCTTCCTGCGCCTTGCCCTTGGTCTCGTCGAACGCACCCGACGCCTGGGTCTTGGTGTCGCCGGTGACGTCGCCGAACGCGCTCTTGGCCTTGCCGCCGAACTCGTTGAGGGTACCTTCGACCGTATCGCTGTTGATCGCCATGATGAATTGCTCCTTCGGGTAGCCGTGCCCGGTCCGATCGTTCGATCCGACCCGCGACGTTGCCAACGGACCTGAAACGAAATGGTTCACCCGCACCGCGTCATTCGTCGGCAATTATCCGTCCGCGCGTCGCTTTTACCTTCGATCGCACGGTCTTGCCGGCGAGCCGCCGCTGCTTCGACGCCAGCGTCGGGCGGGATCGCCGCCGCGTAACCGGGGCAACCGCGGCCGCGACGATCAGCGCGACCAGCCGCGCGCGGGCATCGGCGCGGTTGCGCTCCTGTTCGCGGAAGCGCTGCGCGGTCAGGACGATCACCCCGTCCGCGGTCAGCCGCCGGCCGGCGAGCCGCATCAGGCGCGCGGCGACGGCATCGGGAAGGTTCGGCGAGCGCCGCGCGTCGAAGCGGAGCTGGACCGCGCTCGACACCTTGTTGACGTTCTGCCCGCCGGGGCCCGACGCGCGGATGAAGGTCTCGACCAGCTCGGCGTCGTCGAGCGCTATTTCGGGGGTGACGACGATCATTCGCCGCGCCTACCCTGTCCGCTCCGCCGCGTCACCGGAGCGTCCGCATGATCACCGTCCACCATCTCAACAATTCGCGGTCGCAGCGTATCCTGTGGCTGCTCGAGGAGCTGGGCGTCGGCTACGACATCAAGTTCTACCAGCGCGACCCCCAGACCAGCCTCGCTCCCGACGCGCTGAAGGCGGTCCATCCCCTCGGCAAGTCGCCGGTGATCGAGGACGGCGACGTCAGGATCGCCGAGTCGGGGGCGATCGTCGACTACCTGATCCGCCACCACGGTAACGGCGCGCTGCGGCCGGCACCGGGCACGCCATTGTTCGAGGATTATCTCGAATGGCTCCACTTCGCCGAAGGGTCGGCGATGCTGCCGCTGATGCTCGGCCTGTACGTCGGGCGGCTCGGCGGGGCCGGCGTGCCGCTCAAGCCGCGGATCGACGAGCAGACGGCGAGCATCCTCGACTTTTTCGATGCCGGCCTCGGCGGCGACGACTGGCTGGTCGGCAACGCGCTGTCGGGGGCCGACGTCATGATGTCGTTCGTCGGCGAGGTCGCTGCGACGCGCGGTCCGGCCGGGCGCTACCCGCGTCTCGTCGCCTACGTCCGCCGGATCCAGGCGCGGCCGGCGTGGCAAGCCGCGGTCGCGCGCGGCGGGCCG
>CAHJWT010000074.1 GCA_903643075.1 Sphingomonadaceae bacterium
TCGGCAGCCCGCCGAGCCGCGACGGCGTCGACAGCAGCGCCAGGCGGCCGACGCGGCGTGGCCAGCCGACGGCGATCGCCTCGGCGGTGTTCGCCCCCCAGTCGTGTCCGGCGATGTCGAACCGGCGGATGCCGAGAGCGTCCATCAGCTCGATCGCGTCGACCGCGAGGATGCCGCTGTTCCCCGTCCGCGGCGTCCACCGCGAGCGGAAGCGTGTCGCGCCGAACCCGCGGTGCATCGGCGCGACGACGCGATACCCCGCCGCGACCAGTGCCGGCGCGACGCCGTCCCACGTCGTCGCGTCGTCGGGCCAGCCGTGGAGAAGCAGGATCGCACGCGCCCGGCGCGGCCCGGCGTCGCGGACCTCGATTTCGAGGTGACGAGTCTTGACTAGGGTCTTCATGACCCGGCCAACCTGGCGACGGTCGTTCCGTTCCGCGCGTCGGCAACTGGCTGCGGGCATGCCAGCCGATTGAGGGAACGCGGCTCGACCCGCGACGGACGGCGTCGACCATCCGCCGGCGCGCGCCGCTTCCCCGACGCCGGCTGGGCGACCCTTGCCCCGCGCCCGGCCGCCGCTAGTGTAGGCGGCGTCTGCACTGCCCGTGCGGTCGCTACAAGGGAGCTTCATGGCCACCATCCCCGCCGCCACGTCTGCTGCCCTCGCGCCGACGTGGTTCGGCCACCCACGGCAGCTCGCGCGGCTGTTCTCGACCGAGCTGTGGGAGCGCTTCGGCTTCTACGGGATGCGCGCGCTCCTCGTCCTCTATTTGACCAAGCATTTCGTGTTCGAGGACCGGATCGGCGGCGGCATGTACGGCGCGTACATGAGCATGGTCTACCTGACCCCGTTCATCGGCGGGCTGCTCGCCGACCGCTTTCTCGGCTCGAAGCGCGCGGTCAAGTTCGGCGCGATCGTCATGGCGGCGGGCTACTTCGTCCTGTGCTTCGGTGGGCCGCAGGCGACCCCGACCGCGACCTTCGACGGCACGACGCGGCCCGTTACGATCGAGGCGCAGGCTGACGGCAAGGACGCGCGCTTCGTCGCCGACGGGACTGCGCGGCTGCGGATCAAGGGCAACGACGACGGCTCGGTCGCGCTCGTCCGCCCCGACGGGACGACGGCGCGGACATTGGCCAAAGGCGCGTTCGTCGGCGATGCGGTGCGGTCACCGCTGTATGTCACGGTGATGCTGCTCGCGCTGTCGGCAATCGTGGTCGGCAACGGCTTCTTCAAGCCGAACATCTCGACCATGGTCGGATCGCTCTACGCCCAGGGCGACAAGCGCCGCGATGCCGGCTTCACCATCTTCTACATGGGGATCAATCTCGGCAGCCTGGGGTCGCAGATCCTCTGCCCGTTCCTCGCCGTTGCCTTCGGCTGGTGGGCCGGGTTCGGGCTCGCCGCGGCGGGGATGCTGGTCGCCTTCGTCCTCATCCAGTTCGACGGCGGCAAGCTGGCCGGCTACGGCGAGGCCCCGGTCGGCGGCGACGGGCGCGACCGCTCGCTCGTCATTTACTTGGCCGCGATCGCCGCGATCGCGGTTCCGTGGCTGCTGTTCTCGAACACGCTGACGGCGGTGCCGGCGGCGGTAGGGAGCGGGCTCGGCGGCTATCTGCTCGCGCTGCCGATCCTCGGCAAAGCGCTGTTCGCGACCTTCGTCATCGGGGTGCCGGCAATCCTCGTCTGGTCGTACCGCGCCGGCTCGACCCAGGAGTTCCAGATGATGGTCGCGGCGATGGTCCTCATCGTCTTCAACGTCACCTTCTGGACGCTGTTCGAGCAGGCGGGGTCGAGCCTGACGCTGTTCGCCGACCGCAACACCGACATGTCGATCTTCGGCCTGTTCACCATCACCGCCGGGCAGACGCAGTTCTTCAACGCCTTCTTCATCGTCCTCCTCGCACCAATCTTCGCCGCCATGTGGGCGGCGCTGGCGCGGGCCGGGCGCGAGCCGGGCATCCCGGTCAAGTTCGCCATCGCGCTGATCGGGGTCGGCGCGGGGTTCCTGTTCCTCGTCTGGGGGACGCACTTCGCCGACGCCGGCTACAAGGTCGCGGTGTGGTGGCTCGCCGGGCTCTACCTGATCCACTCGATGGCCGAGCTGTGCATCTCGCCGGTCGGCCTCAGCATGATCACCAAGCTGTCGATCGCACGGATCGTCGGCATGATGATGGGGGTGTGGTTCCTGTCGATCTCGGTTGCGCAGTATATCGGCGGCATCATCGCGCAGGTGGCGAGCGTGGCGACCGTCGGCGGCGAGGTGACCAACCTCCACGTCAGCCTCGATACCTACGCCGGGGTGTTCCAGACGATCGGCCTCGTCGCGGCGGGGATCGGCGTGGTGCTGCTGGCGGTGTCGCCGTTCCTCAAGCGCCTGATGCACGGGGTCGATTGAGGGTGACCGGTCCGGTCGGCCAGTTGCTGCATCCGTCTGATTGGGACTGGGGCTCGGTTCCCGACTGGCTGGTGCTGCTGACGGCGGTGATCGGGGCGTGGTTGGCGCTGCGACAGCTCGCGCGGACGGCCATAAGTCAGCGTGATTACCTGCGCAGCGAGCAGGGTAGCCAGCTGATGCAGATCGATGACAAATACGAGTCGGTCCTGCAGGAATCACGGAAGGCCAACCTCGCGCTGTTCGAGCGGGCGAGGGCAAAGGTCGGCGCGGCGGCTTCGGCCGATCAGGTGGCGGCGGCGGTGTCGGCCGAACTGGGGCAGCTGGTCGCCAAGCGAGCAAAGATCGGCGATGCCGATCCGCTGGTCAGCGACATGGCGGTAAAGGCGCTCGACCAGTATTTCCTGCTGATGCAGCTACCAACGTATATCGAGACGGTCGGCGTTCTCGTCGAATACCAGCTGGTCAACGCGGACAGCGTTCTCAAGCTCTACGATGCGATGATCGATCGCTGCATCGGCAATGTTCTGCCGCATATCGAAGAGCGACGGCGGCAGAACGACAATCCGGCGTTTCTGATCTACGCGCAACGGCTTTACGACAGGG
This sequence comes from Sphingomonadaceae bacterium, assembly GCA_903643075.1. Taxonomy (GTDB): domain Bacteria; phylum Pseudomonadota; class Alphaproteobacteria; order Sphingomonadales; family Sphingomonadaceae; genus Polymorphobacter_B. The sequence continues at coordinate 3,003 of CAHJWT010000074.1, forward strand.
CGCACAGCCGCATGGCCAACGACCGGGTGGAGGCCGAGCGCATCCGGCTCGCCGCCGCCGCCAATTCCTAGTACAGGTCTTTGTTACGCATGATCATGAAGCTCCGTCCGGTGACGACTGACGCGAATACGAAAGGTAGGCTGGGGGACTATACATTGCAAGCAATGCGACCGCTGGCCATGATCATCGCCGTCCTCGCCCTCGCCGCGTGCGCCGGCAAGCCGCCGCCGAAGACGGCGACGGATAAACCGGCCGGCCCAGTCGAGGTCGTCGCCATTCCCGCCGATCCCTTCCCGTCGACCTACAAGCCGTACCCCGGCGTGACCACCGTCATTCGCGGCGCGACGGTCTACGACGGCGCGGGGCGGAAGTTCGCGCCCGGCATGGTCCGGCTCGAGGGCGGCAAGGTCGCCGAGGTCGGCGCGACGGTCGCCGTCCCGGCCGGCGCGACCGTGATCGAGGCGGCGGGCAAGTTCGTCACGCCGGGCATCATCGACATCCACAGCCACCTCGGCGACTATCCCAGCCCGCAGGTCCAGGCGGTCAGCGACGGCAACGAGGCGACGCGGCCGAACACCGCCGACGTCTGGGCCGAGCATAGTGTCTGGCCGCAGGACGCCGGCTTCACCCGCGCCCTCGCCGGCGGCGTGACGACCTTCCACATCCTGCCGGGCAGCGCCAACCTGTTCGGCGGCCGCGGCGTCACGGTCAAGAACGTGCTGGGTCGCACCGCTCAGGACATGAAGTTTCCCGGGGCTAAGCCGAGCCTCAAGATGGCGTGCGGCGAAAACCCCAAGCGCGTCTATGGCGGCCGCAATCAGTCGCCGGCGACGCGGATGGGCAACATTGCGGTCGACCGGCAGACGTGGGCCGACGCCGTTGCCTACAAGCGGAAGTGGGACGACTATACGCGCAAGGCCAAGGCCGGCACCGCGCGGCCGACCGACGCACCGCGGCGCGAGCTCGCCAACGACACGCTGATGGGGGTGCTGAACGGCGACATCCTCGTCCAGAACCACTGCTACCGCGCCGACGAGATGGCGAACGTCATCGCGATGTCGAAGGAGTTCGGCTATCACGTCAGCGCGTTCCACCATGCGGTCGAAAGCTACAAGATCGCCGACCTGCTCAAGGCCGAGAACATCTGCTCGGCGATGTGGGCCGACTGGTGGGGGTTCAAGATGGAGAGCTACGACGGCATCCGCGAGAATATCGCGCTGGTCCATAATGCCGGGGCGTGCGCGATGATCCACAGCGACGACGCCAACGGCATCCAGCACCTCAATCAGGAGGTGACCAAGGCGATGGCCGCCGGCCGCCGCGCCGGCATCGTCGTCCCGCCCGAACAGGCGATTGAATGGATGACGCTCAACCCGGCCAAGGCGCTCCAGATCGATCGCCAGACCGGCAGCCTCGAGCCCGGCAAGATGGCCGACGTCGTCCTGTGGAACGGCGACCCGTTCAGCGTCTACTCGCGGCCGCTCGACGTATGGATCGACGGCGCGCTGATGTACGATGCCGCCGATCCGAACCGGCGGCCGAGGACCGATTTCGAGCTGGGCCAGCCAGGTAGCGGAGACGTAAAGTGAGCTGCGCCGCCCATATCCAAAAGTTGTCGTCCCCGCGAAGGTGGGGACCCGTTTCCTGCGGCCCGTCGCGTGGCGACGGCATGGGCCTTCAGGCGACACGCGGCGGGAGATGGCTCCCCGCGTTCGCGGGAATGACAGCGGTATTGCTGGGCACCCCCGCCGCCGCCGTACCGATCGCCATTACCAACGCCACCGTCATGGACGGGGCCGGTCACAGTGTCGACAACGCGACCATCGTCGTCGACGGCGGCCGGATCCGCACCGTCGGTCCCGGCCCCGCGCCAGTGGGCGCGACGGTGATCGACGGCACCGGCCGCACCGTTACGCCGGGCCTTGTCGTCGGCATGAGCGACCTCGGCCTCGACGAGGTCGGCGGCGTCCGCGAGGCGAACGACACCCGCGCGGCGAAGTCGCCGTTTTCGGCGGCTCTCGACGTCGTACCCGCGCTCAACGGGCGCGATAGCCAGATCGCCGTCGCCCGCGCCGGCGGCGTCACCCGCGCCGTCGTCGCGCCCGAGGCCGGCCGCGACATCTTCGCCGGGCAAGGGGCGCTGATCGCATTGCGCGAGGGCCTCGACATCGTCACCCGCGGCCGCGCCTTCCAGCTCGTCGAACTCGGCGAGGCGGGGGCGGAAAACGCCGGTGGCAGCCGCACCGCGTCGTTCACCGCCTTCCGCAACGCGCTGGTCGAGGCGCAACGCCTCGGCCGCGGCCGCGACGCCGGCAACAAGGAGAACCTCTATCCGCGGGCAGACAGCGAGGCGCTCGTCGCCGTCGTCGACGGCCGCGAATCCCTCGTCGTTCACGTCGAGCGTGCGTCGGACATCGTCGGCGTCCTCGCGCTCAAGGCCGACTTCCCACGCCTGCGACTGATCCTGTTCGGTGCGCGCGAAGGATGGACCGTCGCCGACCGCATCGCCGCCGCGCACGTCCCGGTGATCACGTCGGGGCTCGACGACCTGCCCGACGCCTTCGAGACGCTCGCCTCGACGCGGTCGAACGTCGGGCGGATGGTCGCAGCGGGCGTCGTCGTCGGCATCGGCACGTCGGGCGGCGAATCGACCAACCAGCCGCGCAACGTCACCCAGTTCGCCGGCAACCTGGTCGCGCAGGGGCGGCTGCCCGGCGGCGTCGGACTGACGCGCGACCAGGCGCTTAGCCTCATCACCCGCAACCCGGCGGAGATCTTCGGCATGGCCGATACCGGAACGATCGCGCCGGGCAAGCGCGCCGACCTCGTTGTGTGGGACGGCGATCCGCTCGAACTGACCAGCGCGCCGGTCGCGGTGCTGATCGACGGCGTCGCGCAGCCGGTGACGAGCCGGCAGACCGAGTTGCGCGACCGCTACCGCGACCTGACACGCGGTCCGCTCCCGCCGCAGTACCGGCCTTGAAGACATGTGGCGAGGTGGCCATGGCCGGTCATGCCGAGCCTGTCGAATTACGCGCCGAGCATCGTACGTGCTCGACAGGCTCAGCATGACCGGATTTTAGGTGATGCGGGCGCGCGATTGTCTGCGATGACCCTCCTCGTCGTGGCCCTTGCCGCATTCGTCGGGACGCACTTCCTCCTGTCGCACCCGCTGCGCGAGCCGCTCGTTACGCGCCTCGGCGCGGGTGGCTTCGCTGGCGTTTATTCCCTCATCGCCTTCGCCACGCTGGGCTGGGCGATCTATGAATTCCGCCGCGCACCGGTCGACCTGTGGTGGGTCGTCCCCGCGTGGGCGTGGCCAGTCGGCGCGGTCATCATGCTGTTCGCGTCGATCCTCCTTGTCGGGTCGGTCGCGACGCCGAACCCGGCGCTGATGGGCGGCAAGGCGGGCGGGCCCGAGCGCGGCGTCCAGCGAATTACCCGCCATCCGATGATGTGGGCCTTCGCGCTATGGGCGCTGGTCCACGGCGGGCTGGCGGGGACCGGGCGGACAGTCGTCCTCGCTGCCGCGGTCGCCGTCCTCGCGCTGGTCGGCGCGCGGCTGCAGGACGGCAAGAAGCGGACACAGATGGGCGAAAGCTGGGCCGGCCACGAGGCGGCGACGAGCTTCATCCCCTTCGGCCGTGGCTTCGCGATGCCCGGCTGGGTCGCGCTGATCGGCGGCATCATCCTGTTCGTCGTAGCGACCGGGCTTCATCCGGTTGCCGGCGGGCCGAACCTGTGGGGAGCGTTATGACCTTTGCCGGAAAAACCGTCTGGATCACCGGGGCGTCGTCGGGCATCGGTGCAGCGCTCGCGCGCGCCTTCGCCGGCAGCGGCGCGACCGTCATCCTCTCGGGCCGCCGCGCCGGCGCGCTTGCCGAGGTCGCCGCCGAATGCCCGGGCGCACGGACGCTGGCGTTCGACACGACCGATCTTGCCGCGCTGCCGCGGATCGCCGCCGACGCCGGACCAGTCGACATCCTCGTCAACAACGCCGGCATCTCGCAGCGCAGCCTCGGCCTCGACACCGGGTTCGACGTCTATCGAATGCTGATGGAGGTCGACTTCTTCGCACCGCTGCGGCTGACGCAACTGGTCCTGCCCGGCATGGTCGCGCGGCGGTCGGGGGCGCTGATCAACATCGCGTCGATCGCCGGCAAGATCGGGGTGCCGCTGCGGACCGGCTATTGCGCGGCGAAGCACGCGCTCGTCGGCTGGTCGGACGCGCTCCGTGCCGAGACGGCGCAGTACGGCATCGCCGTCCACGTCGTCTGCCCGGGCGCGGTCCGGACCAACGTCGCGGTCAACGCGGTCGAGGGCGACGGCGCGACGCGCGGGCGCAGCGACGCGACGATCGACGCCGGGCTCGATCCGGCGGAAGTCGCCGCGACGATCCTCGCCGGCGTCGCCGCGGGACGGCGCGAGATCGTCATCGGCAGCGACGTCGAGGTCGGCGCGGCGGCGCTGCGCGGCAGCGATCCCGAGCAGCTGTTCGACCGGATCGCCGCGTCAGCGCCGCAGGTTGCGCGATAGCCGCCGCGTCAGTCGCCCCTGACCGGGACGGGGCCGCCGGCCATCGCAAGCATCCGGTCGAGCGGTAGCTTGGCGCGGACGCGGATCACCTCGGGCACGTCGATGACCGGGGTCAGATCGCGCAGGCAGAGGTACAGCTTCTCGAGCGTGTTCATCGCCATGAACGGGCACATGTTGCAGCCGCAGTTGCCGTCGGCCCCCGGCGCGCCGATGAACGTCTTGCCCGGCGCGCCGAGCTGCATCTGGTGGATGATGTTCGGCTCGGTCGCGACGATCAGGGTCTGGGCCGGCGACTTCAGCGCGAAGTCGAGGATGCCGCTCGTCGCGCCGATATAGTCGGCGAGGTCGAGGATCGCCGCCGGGCATTCGGGATGCGCGAGGACCGGAGCATCCGGATGAAGCGTCTTCAACTTGAGGAGTTCGGTGACCGAGAACTTTTCGTGGACGATACACGTCCCGTCCCACAGCAGCATGTCGCGCCCCGTGCGGCGGCTGAGCCATGCGCCCAAGTGCTTGTCGGGGGCGAACAGGATCTTCTGCTCGGGCGGGATCTGGGCGATGATCCGTTCGGCCGACGATGAGGTGACGATGATGTCGCTGTGCGCCTTCACCGCCGCCGAGCAGTTGATGTAGGTCAGGCTGACGTGGTCGGGATGCGCCGCGCGGAACGCGGCGAACTGGTCGGGCGGGCACGAATCCTCGAGGCTGCACCCGGCCTTGAGGTCCGGGAGGACGACCGTCTTGTCGGGCGACAGGATTTTCGCGACCTCGGCCATGAACTTGACGCCGCAGAAGGCGATGACGTCGGCGTCGGTCGCCGCCGCCTTGCGGCTGAGGTCGAGGCTGTCGCCGACGAAATCGGCCAGGTCCTGTAACGCCGGGTCCTGATAATAATGGGCGAGGATGACGGCGTTGCGCTCCTTGCGCAGCCGCGCGATCTCGGCGCGGAGGTCGAGCGCCGGGGCCGCGCCGAACAGGTCGAGGCGCGCGTCCACGGTTAGGCTGCCAAGGCCCACGCGTCGCCGCGGCGGGCGACGACGCCGCGCGCGGCGAGGTCGATCAGGTGCGCAGTGACCGACAGGCCGGCGGCGGGATGAAGGCGCGGGTCGACGGCGGCGTACATCGTCGCGACCATCTCCGGCACCGTCTGCGTGCCCGCCTCGAGGCGGTCGACGATCTGCGCCTCGCGCTGCCTGCGGTGGGCGATCATGCCGCGCACGAGCCGCTGCGGCTCGGTCACCGCCGGCCCGTGGGTCGGATAATAGACCATGTCATCGCGGTCGAGGAGCAGTCTCAGGCTCGCCATGTACGCCGCCATGTCGCCGTCGGGCGGCGCGACGACGGTCGTCGACCAGCCCATGACGTGGTCGCCGCTGAATAGCGTACGCTCCTCGGCCAGCGCGAAGCACAGGTGGTTCGACGTGTGGCCGGGAGTGTGGAGCGCGGTCAGCGTCCAGCCGGGGCCGCCGATGCTGTCGCCGTCGGCGAGGACGGCGTCCGGCGAATAGGTCGCGTCGAACCCGGCGTCGGCGCGCGGGCCGAGGTCGTCCAGCACCAGCGGCGCGCAGCCGACGATGCGCGCACCCGTCGCCGCCTTGACCGCGGGCGCGGCGGGCGAATGGTCGCGGTGGGTGTGGGTGACAACGAGATGGCTGACCGTCTCGCCCGCGACCGCGGCGAGGAGGGCGGCGACGTGGTCGGGATCGTCCGGGCCTGGATCGACGATCGCGACCGTCCCGTGCCCGACGATGTAGGTCCCGGTGCCGGTATAGGTGAACGGCCCCGGATTGTGGGCAAGGACGCGGCGGACGAGCGGCGACACCGTCTCGACGCGGCCGTAGTCGGCAGGTGGCGGGGCCGGTTCGCTCATCGCCGTCATGTGGCAGCGGCGCGGGCGATTGTGAAGGGAGCAGCCGGGCGGGAGCGGAGCCTGGACCCCATCGGCGAACCCAACGCTACAGCGCGCGCATCAGCGCCCGGACCACGCCGATCCATGCGGCGTCGGCGATGACGAGCTGGCGCGCGCCCGGCTCCAGCGGCAGGAGCTGGAGCTTCTTGCTGTCGACCCCGACCAGCCGGCCGAAGGCGAAGCGGCCGGCGGGGCGGGGGACGAGGATGTCGCGGTTCAGCGCGGTTGCGAACGCCTTGGGTTCGAGGCGGGCGAGCCACACCGAGTCGCCCGAGCGGTATTCGCCCTGCGCGACCTCGACCATCAGCCCGACCATCTCGCCGTCGGGCATCGGCGGCAGGAGGGCGGTGGCGCGCTTGGGGGCAATGGCGCCATCGGGCGACAGGACGGCGGCGACGGCGACGTCGATCCGGTCGGGCAGCGTGATCAGGTCGGCGGCGGTGACCCCGAGCGCGGCGGCGATGCGGTTGAGCCAGCCGACCGAGACGGTCCGGACGCCCGTCTCGAGCCGGCCGATGGTCTGCGCCGTCGTCGGCGGAGTGCAAGCCGCGGCGACCGCGTGGAGGGTCATGCGCTTGGCCTTGCGGACCTCGCGGATGCGGGTGATCACGGGGCGGCTCCTGTAGGATTTGAACCGGTCGGGTTTGCCTATGTCCTACACACGAATGCTTGTGGCAAGTGCTTTCGCCCGAGTCGCGAAAGGACCGCCATGCCCAAGACCGCCCGCCGCCCCGCCGCCAAGCGCCCGTCCCGCCCCGCCGCCGCGCCGTCGGCGATCCCGGCCGCCGGTCCCAACCGCCTGTTCGCCGAGGTCCGCCTGCCCCCCTCGGCCATCGTCGACCGCGCCGTGGTGACGACGAACCTCGCCGAATCGCCGCTCGGCTGGCTCGTCCGCCGCGGCATGGTCACGCCGCGCCAGTTCGAGGCGGGCGAGCGCCTGCGCGGCGATTTCACCCGCGCCAGCCTCGCGCCGCG
>CAHJWT010000075.1 GCA_903643075.1 Sphingomonadaceae bacterium
ATGGCGCAGTGGCTCGCGGTCCAGCTCGGCCACGGCGCGCCGCCGGGCGGCAGGCGCGTGTTCAGCGAGGCGACCGCGACGGCGATGTGGACGCCCGTGGTCAACATGCCGATCGCCAATGTCGGACCCGAATTCGCCGCGACGCGGCCCAACTTCTCCGGCTACGCGCTCGGCTGGGATGTCAGCGACTACCGCGGCGTTCGCATCGTGTCGCACTCGGGGGCGGTGTTCGGCTTCCGCGCGCTCGTCGTCATGGTCCCAAACAAGAACGTCGGCTTCTCGATCCTGAGCAACGCCGAGGACGGCGCGCCGGTCCGCGGGCTGATGTTCGAGCTGCTCGACCACTATCTCGGCGCGCCCGCGGGGCAGTGGCCCGAGAAATACGCCGCGTTCGTCAAGGCGCGGACCGACAAGGCGGTGGCGACGCAGGCTGCCGCGGCGGCGCACCCGGCCCCGGTCGGGCCGTCGCTGCCGATTGCGCGCTACGCCGGCGACTATGTCGACCCGTGGTACGGTCACGTCGTCGTGTCGCCGACCGCCGCCGGCCTGGCGATCGACTTCAGGACGACGCCGCGGATGAGCGGACCGCTCGAGCATTACCAGTACGACACCTTCGTCGCGCGCTTCACCGACCCGCAGATCGAGCCGGCGTACGTCACCTTCGCGCTCGACGCCGACGGCAAGGTCGACCGCGTGACGCTGAAGGCGGTGTCGCCGGTGGCCGATTTCAGCTTCGACTATCAGGATCTCGCCCTGACCCCGGCGAGGGCGGCGGCGAAGTAGCCCCGGTTGAAACCGGCGCGGCGGCGGCGCATGGAGCGACGGTGACGAGCCTCCGCGCCGAATACCCGCTCTACCTCGCCGGCCAGGCGGCGCAGCCCAACGCCGATCTCGTCGTCACCGATAAGTTCACCGGCGAGCCGGCGACGCGGGTCGCGCTCGCCGACGCGGCGACGATCGACGCCGGCATCGCCGCCGCGCATGCCGCCGAAGCCCCGATGCGTGGGCTGGCGGCGTACGAGCGGCAGGCAGTCCTCGCCCATTGCGTCCGCCGCTTCACCGAACGCGCCGACGAGCTGGCGTACGCGCTGTGCATCGAGGCGGGCAAGCCGATCCGCGATTCACGCGGCGAGGTCGGACGGCTGATCGATACCTTCCGCATCGCCGCCGAGGAGAGCGTGCGGCTGACCGGCGAGGTCCAGCCGCTCGACATCAGCGCGCGGGCGAAGGGCTACCTCGGCATCTGGAAGCGGGTGCCGATCGGCGCGTGCTCGTTCATCTCGCCGTTCAACTTCCCGTTGAACCTCGCGGCGCACAAGGTCGCGCCAGCGCTTTCGGTCGGCTGCCCGTTCGTCCTCAAGCCGGCGTCGCGCACCCCGCTCGGCGCGATCATCATCGGCGAGGTGCTCGCCGAGACCGACCTGCCGCCCGGCGCCTTCTCGATCCTGCCGGCGAAGCGCGACGGGGCCGACCTGTTCACCACCGATCCGCGGCTCAAGCTGCTGTCGTTCACCGGCTCGCCGGCGGTCGGCTGGGACCTCAAGGCGCGCGCGGGGAAGAAGAAGGTGACGCTCGAGCTCGGCGGCAACGCGGCGGTGATCGTCGACCGCGACGCCGACCTCGCCGACGCCGTGGCGCGGGTCGTGTTCGGCGCCTTCTACCAGTCGGGCCAGTCGTGCATCGGCGTTCAGCGGATCATCGTCCACGCCAACATCTACGCCGCGTTCAGGGACCAGCTCGTCGCCGCGACGAAGGCGCTAATCGCCGGCAATCCGCTCGACGAGGACACCTTCATCGGGCCGATGATCGACATCGGCGAAGCCGACCGGCTGGCGGGCTGGATCGACGCCGCGGTCGCCGCCGGCGCGACGCTGCTCTCCGGGGGACAGCGCGACGGCACAATGCTCGCCGCGACGCTGCTCGAAGGCGTCCCGCGGTCGGCCGACCTCTACGCGCAGGAGGCGTTCGGCCCGGTCGCGATCCTGTCGTCGTTCACCCGCTTCGACGACGCGCTCGCCGAGGTCAACGACTCGGCGTTCGGCCTCCAGGCAGGCGTGTTCACCCGCGACCTATTCAGCATGATGAAGGCGTGGGACGTCCTCGACGTCGGCGGCGTCGTCATCAACGACGTGCCGAGCTACCGCGTCGACAACATGCCGTACGGCGGGGTCAAGGACTCAGGGCTGGGGCGCGAGGGGGTGCGCTTCGCGATGGAAGACATGACCGAGATCCGGAACCTCGTCATCCGCCGGCAGGCGGGCGACGTCGCCTTCGCTCCGATACCGACGACCGAATGAGCGACCTCGTCGTCGCCCACCACCTCGGGCCGGGCGCCAGCGGCCTACTTGCCGGCCACCCGGCGGTCGCCGAGGCGCGCGCGATCGACCTCGCCCGCCGCTGGGACCTGCCGACCGATGCCGATGTCGTCTTCGCGCTGCACAGCGCGAGCGATCCGTCGGCCCACCGCGTGCCCGCGCCGCCGGGATGGCCGGGACGCGTTCGCTTCGTCCAGCTCGCATCGTCGGGCCGCGACGGCTATCCCGACTGGCTCGGCGACGGTCCGGTCGTCGCGTCGGCGGCGGGAACGAGCGCGCCGGCGATCGCCGAGTTCGCGCTGACGGCGATGCTGATGGTCGAGAAGCGCCTGCCGGCGTCGGCGGTGACCGATGGCGCATGGACGCCGCAGGCCGAAGTCGTCGCCCACCCGCTCGGCACCCTCGACGGCCGGACGCTCGGCCTGCTCGGCGTCGGCGAGATCGGCGGGCGGGTGGCGACGCTCGCCCGCGCCTTCGGCATGGAGGTGATCGCCTACCGCCGCTCGCCCGCCCCGGTCGAGGGCGTGGCGCTGGTGCCGTTCGCCGACCTCCTCCGCCGCGCCGACCATCTCGTCGTCGCCGCGCCGCTGACGCCCGACACCGCCGGGCTGCTCGGGGCGGATGCCTTCGCTCGGGTCAAGGCGGGGGTCCACCTCGTCAACGTCGCCCGCGGCGGCATCGTCGACACGACGGCGCTGATCGCCGCGCTCGCGAGCGGCCGCGTCGGCTTCGCCAGCTTGGACGTCACCGACCCCGAGCCGCTGCCACCGGGCCACCCGCTGTGGACGGCGCCCAACGTCCGCATCACGCCGCACGTCGCGTGGAGTTCGCCGCGGACCGGCCAGCGCATCTTCGCGCTGTTCGCCGACAACCTTGGCCGCTTCGCGCGCGGGGAGCGATTGGTCAATCAGCTCGACTGATCCTCCCCGCCCCGCGGGGAGGATCGACAGCGGCGGGGACGATCGTCCTCACGCCACCCGTCCCGCGATCCACTCGTCCCCCACCTTCTGCAGGATGTCGAGCGGGACCCGGCCGCAGTTCAGCACCGTGTCGTGGAACGCCTTCAGGTCGAAGCGCGCCCCCATCGCCGCCTTGGCCTTGGCGCGGATGCCGGTGAACACCGTGTGGCCGAGCTTGTAGCTGCACGCCTGCCCCGGGTTGGCGCAGTAGCGTTCGACCTCGCGGGTGGCGAAGCCGGGAGCCTCGCCGTCCTGGTCGACGAAATACTGGATCGCCTTCTCGCGGCTCCACTTGAGGTGGTGGAGGCCGGTGTCGACGACGCAGCGGTTGGCGCGGAACAGCTGGAACTTGAGGTAGCCGAGGCGGCCGAGCGGATCGTCGTCGTACATCCCGATCTCGTCGGCGAGCTGTTCGGCGTAGAGCGCCCAGCCCTCGCCGTAGCCCGAGAAGCCGCTCGTCTTGCGGATCAGGGGCAGGTGCGCGTTGCCGAGCGCGAGACCGCCCTCGAACTGGTGCCCCGGCAGGCCCTCGTGGAACACCGTCGTCGACAGGCAGAACTTCGGCCATTCGGCGCTGTCGTGGAGGTTGAAATAGACCAGCCCCGGCCGCGATCCGTCGAGCGGCGGCGACTGGCTGAACGCCGACGCCGCCCCCGCCTCGGTCGCGGCCGGAACGCGGCGGACCTCGAACTTGTAGTTCGGCATGCGGCTGAACACCGTCGGCAGCTTCGGCCGGATGTCGTCGAGCCGCTTGTTGCAATAGGCGATCTCCTGCGCCTTGCCGGCGTCGGTGTTGGGGTAGAGCTGCGACGCCTCCCTGTAGAGCGCGGCCATGCGCTCGCCGACGCTGCCCTTGGTGAAGCCCTGCGCCCTGAGCAGCCCGTCGAGCCGCGCGCTGATCTCCTTCGCCTGGGCGAGGCCGATGTCGTGGATCTGCTGCGGCGTATAGCTCGTCGTCGTCGTCCCGTGGAGGGCGACGGCGTAGAACTCGTCGCCGTGGGGGAACTGCCACACCCCGGCGTCGTGCTTCGCCGTCCGGCGCAGCGCCGCCATCTCGTCCGCCTGGCGCTTCAGCGCGGGCAGGACCTTGCTGGTGTAGATCGTCGCGGCGTCGCGGCCGTAGCGGTCGCCGAGGCCCTTCGCCGCGGCGCGCTTGGCGAGCGAGCTGACGACGAGCGCGCGCTCGGCCGGAACGAGCAGCGCGGTCATCTGGGTCAGCGACGTGTCGAGCAGGAAGTCGGGCGGCGACACGCCGACGCCGGCGTCGTGCTTCATCCGCGCCGTCTGGTCGTCGAGCTGCTGCGCGAACGCGGTCAGCCGCGACAGGTAGGCGTCGGCGTCGGCGCTCGTCTCGACCGGGTGCTTGGTGTCGAGGAAGTCGGGCACCGCCTGGTAGACGCCGGTCTGCTGGCTGACGACGTACGGCGACGGGCCGTAGCCGCCGCCGCCGAAGTCGAACGACTGCACCGCCGCCGTCGACTCGCGGGTGTACTTGACGACGTCGTAGTCGAGCCGGTCGGTGGCGTTGAGCTTGTTGCGGTCGAACAGCGCCAGCCGCTGCAGCTGCCGCGCCGTCAGCGCCCGGTCGGCCGCGCGACCGGCGTCGCCGACGTCGCTCAGCTTGCCGCGGAGGTCGGCGTCGGGCCCCTTGTCGAAGCCAAGCTGGGTCGCGGACTCGGGGTGCTGGCGCAGGCCCTCGGCAAAGAACGAGTCGAACGCCTTGGCCAGCGCCGGCAGCGCCTCGGTATCGGGTTCGGCCCCGGCGGGGAACGCGGTCGCCGCGCCGGCGGCGGCGGCAGACGTCAGGAAGGCGCGGCGATCGAGCATCGGGGTCTCCCGTCGGAAGTGGTGGCGGTCGCCGGTGAATCCTACGAAGGCGAACGTGAAGTACACGCCCACGACGGAATTTCGTAAATCTCTTGGTAAGGAAGAGGGTTCTGCGGCGACCGGGCGTCGGGGGCGGGGCATCGCGACGGCATGCCGGCAGCTTTAACCCGACGGCGCACCTGTAGGACAGCGCTTTCGTACGGTCGCGGTCACGCGCGATCGAAGTGGGCGCGGGCAAAGTCCGCGTCGTCGGACGGCTTCGGCGGCAGTCCGCCGCCGCCCCGCCGGCCGCGCGGGCGCGAGTCAGAAATCAGTCGGCAAACCGGAGATTGGTTTGCCGACTAAGTTCAGTTGCTAGTCGCGCGCGATACACATCGCGATGCCCATGCCGCCGCCGATGCACAGCGTCGCCAGTCCCTTCTTCGCGTCGCGGCGGCCCATCTCGTAGAGCAGCGTCGTCAGCACCCGCGCGCCGCTCGCCCCGATCGGATGGCCGATGGCGATCGCGCCGCCGTTGACGTTGACCTTGGCCGGATCGAGCCCGAGTTCCTGCCCGACGGCGAGCGCCTGCGCGGCGAAGGCCTCGTTCGCCTCGATCAGGTCGAGGTCGCCGACCGACCAGCCGGCCTTCGCCAGCGCCTTCTTCGACGCGGTGACCGGGCCGATGCCCATCACGCTCGGGTCGACCCCGGTCGACGCCCAGCTGGCGATGCGGCCGAGCACCGTCGCGCCGCGCCGCGCCGCCTCGTCGGCGGTCATCAGCACGACCGCCGCCGCGCCGTCGTTGATGCCGCTGGCATTGGCCGCGGTGACCGTGCCGTCTTTCTTGAACGCACCCTTGAGCCCGGCCACGCCCTCGACGGTCGCGCCGTCGCGGATATACTCGTCGTTCTCCACAACCGTATCGCCCTTGCGCCCCTTGATCGTGACCGGCGCGATCTCGTCCTTGAACCGGCCTTCGTTCCTGGCCGCGCTCGCCTTGTTCTGGCTGGCGACGGCGAACTCGTCCTGCGCCGCACGGCCGATCTGGTATTGCTCGGCGACGTTTTCGGCGGTGATGCCCATGTGATAGCCGTTGAACGCGTCCCACAGGCCGTCCTTGATCATCGTGTCGACCAATTCGACGGCGCCCATCTTGGTCCCCGTGCGGAGCGCCTGGGCGTGGGTCGACTGGCTCATCGACTCCTGCCCGCCGGCGATGACCACCGTCGCGTCGCCCGCCTGGATCGCCTGCGCGCCGAGCGCGACCGCGCGCAGCCCGCTGCCGCAGACCTGATTGACGCCCCACGCCGGCGCCTCCTTCGGAATGCCGGCGGCAATCGCCGCCTGCCGCGCCGGATTCTGCCCCTGCGCCGCGGTCAGCACCTGGCCCATGATGACCTCGTCGACCTCGTCAGCCGCGACGCCCGATTGCGCTAGCGCGGCGGCGATCGCGGTGCGACCGAGTTCGTGCGCGGGTACGCCGCCGAACACGCCCATGAAGCTGCCGACCGGGGTGCGCTTAGCGGCGGTGATGACGATCTCGGTCATGGCGACCTTCTCCCAAGGTTTGACGGCCGACATAGGCCGGCGGCGCGCGCTGGGAAAGGTGCCGCGTTGCGGCGCAGCAACGATCTGTGCTACTGCAGCAAATTAATCATTCGAAGGATCATCATGGAGACGGCCGCGCGCCCTGCCGATCCGGCCAAGCCGGCTCCCGTGATCATCAAGAAGTACGCCAATCGACGCCTGTATAACACTGGCACGTCGAGCTACATCACCCTCGATCACCTCGCCGCGATGACGCGCGAGGGGCGCGACTTCCAGGTGTTCGATGCCAAGACCGGCGAGGACATCACTCACAACGTCCTTACCCAGATCGTCATGGACGGCGAGAGCGGCGGCCAGACGATGCTGCCGGTGCCGTTTCTCCGCCAGCTGATCGCGATGTACGGCGATTCAATGCAGGCGATGGTGCCGCATTACCTCGAGGCGTCGATGGCGGCGTTCGCCAAACATCAGGCGCAGTTCCGCGACTCGGTCGCCGGGGCGTTCGGCGGCGCGGCGTTCAAGCCGTTCGAGGCACTCGCCAAGCAGAACATGGCGATGTTCCAGGCCGCCGCCGACATGCTGACCGGGCGCGCCGCGCTCGGCGCGAAGTCGGCCGAGGCGGCGAAGGCCGAGCCGGGCGAGCTGGAGGCGCTGAAGACGCAGATGGTGGCGTTGCAGGCGCAGTTGGACCGGCTGAGCAAGTAGCTCTTCCGATCGAATGAATTCCTTCCCCACCGGGGGAGGTGGTGCGCTCTTGCGCGACGGAGGGGGCGGAGCCTCCCTCCCCGCCCCCTCCGTCACGGCTGCACCGTGCCAATCCCCCGGTGGGGGAGGAATCAGGACGCCTTGACGAATTTCAGCGTCATCCGGTCGGACTCGCCGATCGCGGCGTAGCGGGCGCGGTCCTTGTCACCCTCCTGATACGTCGGCGGCAGGGTCCACACGCCCTTGGGATAGTCGTGGGTGTCCTTCGGATTGGCGTTGACCGGCGAGGCGCCGACCAGCCGGAAGCCGGCGTCGGTGGCTAGCTTCACCACGGTCGACTGCTTCATGTAGCCGCTCGAGTTCTGCATCGCGTCGGGCATGGCCTCGGGCAGCCGGTGCTCCTCGATGCCGAGGATCCCGCCGGGCTTGAGCGCCGCGGCGAAGGCGCGGAACGCATCGGGAGCATAGCCGCCGATGTAGAAGTTGTGGATGTTGCGGAACGTCAGGACCGCGTCGGCCGACGCGGCGGGGGCGATGTCGTACTTGCCCTTGCCGAACGCCGTCGTCGTCGCCTTGCCGTAGTAGGCGGGATCGGCGGCGAGCTTGGCCATGAACTTCGGCGCGGCGGTCTCGGTCGCGGTGCCGGGGCCGGCGGCGATGTAGCGGCCGCGGTCGCGCAGGTATGGCGCGAGCAGCTCGGTGTACCAGCCGCCGCCGGGCGACACCTCGACCACCGTCATCGTCGGCGTGATCCCGAAGAAGGCCAGCGTCTCGGCCGGGTGGCGGTACGGGTCGCGCGCGCGATTCTCGGCCGACCGCTGGGGCCCGGCGAGGATCGGCCCCCAGTCGGCGGTCGCGGCGAGGACGGGGACGGCGAGAACGGCGGCAACGGCGAACGTGGCGAGGCGCATCGGACAGGCTCCTTCAGACGACGTCCGCGTCCCTAGCTGCGAAGGCGGCGAGGATGAAGGCGTATTCCTCCGCCGTTTCGCGGAGCGCCTCGAAGCGGCCCGACTTGCCGCCGTGGCCGGCCCCCATGTTGGTCTTGAGCAGCAGCGGGTTGGCGTCGGTCTTGGCCCAGCGCAGCTTCGCCGCCCACTTCGCCGGCTCCCAATAGGTCACGCGCGGATCGTTGAGGCCGGCGGTGATCAGGATCGGCGGATACGCCTGCGCGGCGACGTTGTCGTACGGCGAGTAGGCGGCGATCGCGGCGTAGACCTCAGCCGACTCGATCGGGTTGCCCCACTCGGGCCACTCGATCGGCGTCAACGGCAGGCTGCCATCGAGCATCGTGCCAAGCACGTCGACGAACGGCACGTGCGCGACGACCGCTGCCCACAGGTCGGGATCGGTGTTGGCGACGACCCCCATCAGCGTGCCGCCGGCCGACCCGCCCGAGATCGCGATCCGCCCCGGTGGGGCGAAGCCGGCGGCGACCAGCGCGCGGGCGCAGGCGACGAAGTCGGTGAAGGTGTTCGTCCGCTGGTCGAGCTTGCCATCGAGGTACCAGCGGTAGCCGAGGTCGTCGCCGCCGCGGACGTGGGCGATGGCGAAGGCGACGCCACGGTCGAGCAGGCTGAGCCGCGACGCCGAAAACGACGGCGGGATGGCGAGGCCGTAGGCGCCGTAGCCGTAGAGGTGGAGCCGGCCGCTGCCGTCGCGGAGGAAATCGTCGCGGTAGACGACCGACACCGGCACCCGCGTCCCGTCGGCGGCGGTCGCGAACAGCCGCTCGGTCCGGTAGCGGCTCGCGTCGTAGCCCGACGGCACCTCCTGCACCTTGCGCACGACCAGCCGGTCGGCGGCGACGTCGTAGTCGTAGACCGTCGCCGGCGTGACCATCGAGCTGTAGCCCAACCGCAGTAGGGGTGCGTCGGGTTCGGGGTTCGCCCCGAGGCCGACGGTGAAGCTCGCCTCGGGAAAGGCGATCCGCCGCTCGGCGGCATCGGGGAAGATCAGGCGGACGCCGTCGAGCCCGTCGACCCGCTCGCTGACCGCGAGGTACGACGCGAACGCGGTCAGCCCGCGCAGGTAGACGCGGTCGTCGCCGGGAACGAGGTCGGTCCACTTGCCCGGCCGGTCGAGCGGCGCGGTGGCGAGGCGGAAGTTGACGTGGCTGTCGTTGGTCCGGACGAAGACCGTGTCGCCGCGCACGTCGAGGTCGTACTCGCGGCCGGTCCGGCGCGGGCTGACGACGATAGGCGCCGCGGCCGGATCGGCGGTCGGGACCAGCCGGACCTCGCTGGTGACATGGTCGGCGGCGGTGATCAGGAACCACGCGCGGTCGGTCGTGCGATCGAGGCCGACGAAGAAGCTGGAATCGCCCTCCTCGTAGACGACGACGTCGTCTGCCGCCTCGCCGAGCCGGTGGAGGCGGACGCGGAACGGCCGCCAAGCGTCGTTGACCTCGGTCCACGCCAGCGCCGCGGAGTCGGCGGCCCAGACCGCGACGCCGATCGCGGTCGTCGCGACGAGAGTGTCGGCTCCGGTGGCGATGTCGCGGACGTACAGCTTGAAGCGTTCCGACCCGTCGTCGTCGGCGGTCCATGCCGCCTTGGTGCCGTCGGGCGAGACGCTGATGCCGGCGAGGCGGAAGTAGTCCTTGCCCGCCGCCTCGACGGGTTCGGACAGGATCACCTCGCCGTCGCCGGCCGGGGTGCCGGGCGCGGCGGCGGGGCGTCGCAGCCAGACGCGGTACTGCCCGCCCGGCTCGAAGCGCCACCAGTAATCATACGCGCCGTCGCGGACCGGCACCCCGGCGTCGTCGTCCTTCACCCGGCCCTTGAGTTCGGCGAACAGCGTCTCGACCAGATCGGCATGCGGCGCGAGCCAGGCGTCGAACCAAGCGTTCTCGGCGGCGAGGTGGGCGAGGACCGCGGGATCGTCGACCTTCGGATAGCCGGGATCGCGCAGCCAGTCGTAGGGGTCGTCGCGCGTCACGCCGTGATGGGCGGCGGCGTGCGGGATACGGCGGGCGACGGGAGCGGGCGGCATGCCGACGCATGTAGTGCCGCCGGCGGCTGCCGACCATGGCGGCGATAAGCCCTGCCCCGGCCGGCCGAGCCGGCGGCGGCGGGGCT
>CAHJWT010000076.1 GCA_903643075.1 Sphingomonadaceae bacterium
CCGAACCCGCCGAACCCGCCGCCGCTATCCGACCCGCCGCCCCAGGTACTGCCACCGCCACCGCGCCGATCGAGCATGCTCGCCGCCGCGCCCCACAGGATCGCCGAGCCGAGTCCCGACGACCGGCCGCCGTAGCCGCCGCCCCGCCGGAGCGCCGAGAAGATCACCCAGACGACGACGATCGCCAGCCAGAAGAACGCCCCCGGGCCGGCCGATGGCCGGTGTCGCGCCTGGACGCGCTCGGTCTGCGCCTCCGCCGCTGTCGCCGCCGCCGCGTCGGGCGGCGCGCCGAGCTGGGCGAGGATCGCATCGGTCCCGGCGGTGACGCCGCCGGCGATGTCACCCGTACGGAAAGCGGGCAGGATCGTGTTCTGGATCGTCACCTCGTCGAAGGCGTCGGTCAGGACGGGCTCGAGACCGTAGCCGACTTCGATCCGCACCTTGCGGTCGCTCGGTGCGACGATCAGGATCGCGCCGTTGTTCTTGCCCTTCTGGCCGATGCCCCACGTCCGCAGCAGCTTGTTGCCGTAATCCTCGATCGGCACATCGCCGAGGCTGGGGATCGTCGCGACGACGACCTGAGTGCCGCCGCTCGACGCCTCGAACGCGGCGAGCTTGTCGGTCAGCGCCGCGACGGTGGCCGGCGACAGGACGTGCGCCGCGTCGACAACGCGCCCCGTCAGCGGCGGGAACTTGATCGGCGCGGCCGTCGCCGCCGCCGCGAAGGCGAACAGCGCGGCAACGACGGCGAGGAAACGGCGCAGGGTCAGAACTTCACCGTCGGCGCGGTCTCGGCGTTGGCGGTCGTCGCCTTGAACGGCACCAGCGGTTTCGCGCCGTAGATCACCTTCGCCCCGATTAGCGCCGGGAAGGTACGGATCGTCGTGTTATAGTCCTGGACCGCGGTGTTGTAGTCCTGCCGCGCGATGGTGATCCGGTTCTCGGTGCCCTCGAGCTGCGACTGGAGCGCCATGAAGTTGGTGTTCGACTTGAGGTCGGGGTACGCCTCCTGCAGCGGGCGGAGCTGGCCGAGCGCGACCGAGACGTGGTTCTGCGCCTGCTCGTACGCGGCGACCTTGCCGGGGTCCTTGAGGTCGTCGTCGGACAGGTGGATCGCGTTCGCCGAGGCGCGCGCCTGGGTCACGCCGACGAGAACGTCCTTCTCCTGCTTGGCATAGCCCTGGACGGTGGCGACGAGGTTGGGGATCAGATCGGCGCGGCGCTGGTACTGGTTCTCGACCTGCGCCCATGCGGCCTTCGCCGCTTCCTCCTTGGTCGGGATGGTGTTGACCCCGCATCCGGCGGTGGCGACGACGAGCGCGAGCGGAACGGCGAAGCGGGCGGTGCGGGCGAACGGCATCGGGGGCTCCTGATGGGGCGAGACGATCGCACGGCGGTATCGCATTCGCGGCCGGGCCGCTATAAGATAAGGGTGTATTGGCCCGGCACAACAGGGGGTGCGCATGCTGAGGGAATTCCGGGCGTTCATCGCGCGGGGCAACGTCGTCGACCTCGCCGTCGCGGTGATCATCGGCGCGGCGTTCGGCAAGATCGTCGCGTCGCTGACCGACGACCTGATCATGCCGGTGATCGGCTACCTGACCGGCGGGGCGGATTTCTCGAGCCACTTCATCCTGCTCGGCCCGGTCCCGGCGAACTACGCCGGCAGCCCGACCGATTACGCCGCGCTCAAGAAGGCCGGCGCGGCACTGTTCGGCTGGGGGCAGTTCCTGACCGTCGTGCTCGATTTCCTGATCGTCGCCTTCGCGATCTTCCTGCTGGTCCGCGCGGCGAACAAGTATCTCGCGCGGACGATGGCGGCGATGAAGGCCGAGGTCGCGGTGCCGCCGGACGTGGTCGTGCTGAACGAGATTTTAGCCGAGCTCAAGGCGCGGTCGCTCAACCCGCAGCCGCTGCCGCCAATCGCCTAAGCCGGGTACGCCCGCACCGTCGTCGGCACGAGCGTCACCGCCTCCCCCGCCGCTGCCGCGACGTCGAGCGGGGCGCTGACGTCGACCACGCGGCCGTCGGCCAGGACGCATTCGACGCTTGCCCGCGCGGCGGTGTGCGCGACGCGGCGGACGGTCGCGGCGAGACCCGGTTCGCCGGCGGACGCGAGCGCGAACTCGTGCGGCCGGATGAAGGCGACGCCGCGGCCGTCGGCGGCGGCGGGCGCGGTATTGGCCAGCCGGACCCCGGCGACCTCGATCACGCCGTCGGCCAGCCGGCAGTCGAACCGCGTCGCGTTCCCGATGAAGTCGGCGACGAAGGCGGTCGCCGGGCGGTTGTAGACGGCGTCGGGGGTGTCGACCTGCTCGATCCGGCCGTCGCTCATCACCGCGACCCGGTCGGCGAGGTCGAGCGCCTCGTCCTGGTCGTGGGTGACGAAGATCGACGTCAGGCCCATCGCCTCATGCACCCCGCGCAGCCAGCGGCGGAGGTCGTTCCGCACCTTCGCGTCGAGCGCCCCGAACGGCTCGTCGAGGAGCAGGACCTGCGGATCGACGGCGAGGGCGCGGGCGAGGGCGACGCGCTGGCGCTGCCCGCCCGACAGCTGCGCCGGGAAGCGGCCGCCGAGGCCGGGGAGCTGGACCAGCGCGAGAAGTTCGTCGACGCGTCGCTTGATCGCGGCACCCGTCGGGCGTTGCCCACGCGGCTTGACCGTCAGTCCGAAAGCGATGTTGTCGGCAACGCGCATGTGGCGGAACAGCGCGTAGTTCTGGAAGACGAAGCCGACCTTCCGGTCGCGCGCCGCCATTGCGCCGACGTCGCGGCCGGCGAACGCGACGGTGCCGGCGTCGGGGAAGTCGAGCCCGCCGATGATGCGGAGGAGCGTCGTCTTGCCCGATCCGCTCGGGCCGAGAAGCGCGAGAAATTCGCCCGGGCGCACGTCGAGGCTGACGCCGTCGAGCGCGGTATGGTCGCGGAAGCGCTTGACGAGGTTCGCGACGGCAACCGTCACCCGTCGCCTCCGGCGACAAAAGCTATCAATGCCCGCCCCCCGCGATGGCGTCACCGAAACGCCATTCGAGCACCGACTTCGCCACCAGCGTCACCAGCGCGAGGCCGGCGAGGAGCGAGGCGACGGCGAAAGCGGCGACATAGTTGTACTCGTTGTAGAGGATCTCGATGTGAAGCGGCAGGGTGTTGGTCAGCCCGCGAATGTGGCCGCTGACCACCGACACCGCGCCGAACTCGCCCATCGCGCGAGCGTTGCACAGGAGGACGCCGTAGAGCAGCCCCCAGCGGATGTTGGGCAGTGTGACGCGGCGGAAGGTCTGCCAGCCGGTCGCGCCCAATGACCGCGCCGCCTCCTCGTCGCTGCGGCCCTGTTCGAGCATCAGCGGGATCAGCTCGCGCGCGACGAAGGGGAAGGTGACGAACACCGTCGCCAGCACGATGCCGGGAACGGCGAAGACGATGCGGATGTCGTGCTCGCGCAGCCACGGCCCGGCCCAGCCCTGAAGGCCGAACAGCAGGACGTAGATCAGCCCGCTGACGACCGGCGACACCGACAGCGGCAGGTCGATCAGGCTGATGAGCATCGCCTTGCCGGGAAAGTCGAACTTGGTGATCGCCCACGACGCGGCGAGCCCGAAGACGATGTTCAAGGGCACCGCGATCGCCGCCACCGTCAGCGTCAGGCGCATCGCCGCGACCGCGTCGGGCTCGACGACCGCCGCGCGGTAGACGGCGATCCCCTTGGCCAGTGCGCCGGCGAAGACCTGCGCGAGGGGCAGCGCGAGGTTGATGCCGAGGAAGCCGAGCGCCGCCGCAATCAGCAGCCAGCGCAGCCACCCCGGTTCGGCGGTCGTCTTCACAGCGCCGCCATCTTCCGGCGGTCCCACGCCTGGAGCAGGTTGATCGCGACGAGGATGGCGAACGACGCGGTCAGCATCGTCGCCGCGATCGCCGTCGCGCCGCGATAATTATACTGTTCGAGCTGCTGGACGATGAGCAGCGGCGCGATCTCCGAGCGGAACGGCAGGTTGCCGGCGATGAAGATGACGCTGCCGTACTCGCCCACCCCGCGCGCGAAGGCGAGCGCGAAGCCGGTGACCAGCGCCGGCAGGACGGCGGGGAGGACGACGCGGCGAAACGTCGTCCACCGCCCGGCCCCGAGGCTGGCGGCCGCCTCCTCGACGTCGGCCCCGAGGTCGGCGAGGACCGGCTCGACCGTGCGGACGACGAACGGCAGGCCGATGAAGGTCAGCGCGACGACGACGCCGACCGGCTCGAACGCGACCTTGAACGGCAGCAGCGACCCGATCCACCCGTTCGGTGCATAGAGCGCGGTCAGCGCGATGCCGGCGACCGCGGTCGGTAGTGCGAACGGCAGGTCGACGAGCGCCGAGACGACGCGCTTGCCCGCGAAGTCGTAGCGCACCAGCACCCACGCGACGAGCAGGCCGAAGACGGCGTTGATCGCCGCCGCCAGTGCCGCCGCGCCGAAGCTCAGCCGGTACGCGGCGAGGGCGCGGCGCGACAGCGCGACGGCGACGAACTCGCGCCAACCGAGGCCGGCGGTCTTGATAAAGATCGCCGACAGCGGCAGCAGGACGATCACCGACAGGTAGACGACGGTGAAGCCGAGCGTCAGCCCGAACCCGGGAATGATCGACCGCGGCCGCCACCCGATGCGGGCGGCGTCTGCCGCGGCGAGCCGGGGGAGCGCCGTGCTCAGCGCTTCGCCGCCTCGAAGATCTGGTCGAACAGCCCGCCGTCGGCGAAGTGCGCCGTCTGCGCCTTGGTCCAGCCGCCGAAGTTGCGGTCGATAGTGAACAGCTGGAGGTTCTTGAACGCTCCGGCATACTTCGCCGCGACCGCCGGATCACGCGGGCGATAGAAGTCCTTGGCGATGATCTCCTGCGCGGCCGGGGTGTAGAGGTAGCGCAGGAACGCCTCGGCTACCTTCGCCGTGCCGTGCTTCTCGACGTTCTTGTCGACGACTGCGACCGGCGGCTCGGCGAGGATCGACACCGACGGGGTGACGATCTCGAACTTGTCGCCGCCCGCCTCGTGGGTCGCGAGGTACGCCTCGTTCTCCCACGCGAGGAGGACGTCGCCCTGGCCGCGCTCGACGAAGGTCGTCGTCGACCCGCGCGCGCCCGAATCGAGGACGGGAACATTGTGGTAGAGCTTCGTCACGAAGTCCTTCGCCTTCGCCGCGCCCAAGGTCTTGGTCGCATAGCCCCACGCGGCGAGGTAGTTCCAGCGCGCGCCGCCGCTCGACTTGGGGTTCGGCGTGATAACGCCGACGCCGTCCTTCACGAGGTCGTTCCAGTCGTGGATACCCTTGGGATTGCCCTTGCGCACGAGGAACACGATCGTCGAATAATAGGGAGTCGAGTTGTTCGGCAGACGCTTCTGCCACGTCGCCGGCAGCAGCTTCGCCTTGTCGGCGATCTCGTCGATGTCGTAGGCGAGCGCCAGCGTGACGACGTCGGCCTCGAGTCCGTCGATCACGCTCCGCGCCTGCTTGCCCGACCCGCCGTGCGACTGGTTGATCGTCACCGTGTCGCCCGACTTCGCCTTCCACTGCGCGGCAAAGGCGGCATCGAGGTCCTTGTACAGCTCGCGCGTCGGGTCGTAGCTGACGTTGAGGAGGGTGACATCGGCGGCGTGGACCGGCGCGGTCGCGGCGGCGATGCTCAACAACAGTCCCAGTCCGACGATCGCGCGCATGATGCCCTCCGGTTGGTTAACGCCGGACAACGTAACCCGACCCGTCCGCTAGGCGTTCGCGCGAAAAAATGTCGGGCGGGATAGTTGGGCTTTGGCGGCCGAGCTTCTTTTCCCGTCAGGAGGGGGAGCTACGCCGCCTCCCGCCGCTCGACCATGTCGGCCAGCGTCGTCCCGTCGAGGATCGCCGCCGTGCCATCGCGCACCGTCAGCATCACCTTGCGGATGACGCACGTCGCCTCGTCGAAGCAGTCGGCGCAGCGGTGGTACCGGGTGACGCTGACGCACGGCACCAGCGCCAGCGGACCCTCGATCGTGCGGATGATCTCGCCGAAGCCGATCGCCCCCGGAGCCCGCGCCAGCCGATACCCGCCGAGCTTGCCACGGTAGCTCGACACCAGCCCGGCGTTTTTCAGTTCGAGGAGGATGATCTCGAGGAACTTGCGCGGCAGCTTCTGGTCGGCGGCGATGACGCTGATCGGCACCGGCGCGACGCTGCCGGTACGGGCGAGGAAGATCAGGGCGCGCAGCGCATAACGGGAACGTTGGGTGAGCATCGTATTGGGTGCGCGTTGTGCACCCGCATGCGGGCGGAAACAAGGCGTTAGACGGCGCGCGGCACCCCGGGACAGCCGAGCGGCGAATCGAGGCTCGCGCGGTCCCACCGGCCGAGGTCGGCGGCGGCGTCGTAGGTTGCCTGCAGGAAGCCGAGCAGCACCGCCGCCGGGTCGGCCGCGCCAGCGACGTCGGCATAGTCGAGGACGAACTCGCCGAGGTCCGCGTCGAACCGCGCCGGGGCGGGAACGGCGGCGTCGGCGAACCCCGGCGGTACCGGATAGGTATAGCTGTAGAACGCCGCGCGGGGGTAGGCGTCGCTTCCCGGCCAGAAGCCGGCCGACGACACCTCGTGGCTGTACGCCTCCTGCGCCACCGCGAGCGGCAGGCCCGGTCCGCCCGGGTGGCGCGGCGCGCGCCGGCCGGAAAAGCGGCTGACGGCGAGGTCGAAGCTGCCCCAGAAGAAGTGGACCGGGCTCGCCTTGCCGAGGAAGCCGGTACGGAAGTCCCTGAACACGCCGTCGACGGCGACGAGCGTGGTGTGGAAGGCGCGGACGGCGGCGGCGTCGAACGGGCGCGGCGCGGTGTCGAGGTGGAAGCGGACCGGCGCCGGCACTAAGTTCGGCAGGTCGTCGATCGCGACATCGACGCCCACCTCGGCCAGCGCCGCCATCGTCGCGGCATGGAAGTCGGCGATCGTCCCGGGCTCCAGCGTCAGCCGCCGCACATCGCCGCGGCTGGTCGCGACGATCAGCGCCGCGTCGATCAGGTCGAAGTCGATGGCGAAGGCGAACCCCGGCCCCGGGATCGGCGACGTCGTCAGCCCGCGCGGAGTGACGTAGAGCGCGACCTGCCAGCCGTGGTTGAGCCACGGCGCGAGCCACAACCGCACCTTGCCGACGACCTGCGTCATTAGCTGGAGGTGGAGCGCGGTGGCGCGCCACGCCGGCCAGTCGAGGGTGGGCCACGGGTCGGTCATCGGTCGCGCTCCGCTCGTCGTTGCGGTCAATGATAGCCGATGGCGCCCCCGCCGGCGACGCATGGCAACGACGGCACAAGCCACTTTTGCGTCAAGAAAACATCGCGTTAACTATTTTAGCTATTGGCAACCTATCTTACCGCTTCGTATGAAGTTAATAAACGGTAAGGGGTGAGTCTAATGTATCTACAACACCGGCATCGGCGAGCGATTTGGGCGTGGCAGCTGTGCCTCGGCGCGGCGGCGGCCGCGGCGGCGGTCGCCGTCCCCGCGCGGGCCCAGACCCTGCCGCCCCTCCCGACGGTGCCCGTCTGCCCGACGCTCGCGACATCGTGCTCGCTCAACACCCAAAACCTCGGCGACACGACGACGACCTCGGCCGCGACCGGCACGACGAGCATGTCGAGCCAGACCGGCAACTCGTCGGCATCGAATGCGTCGGGGATCACGATCACCCCTGACAACAGCGCCCGGACCGAGCAGAACGCGACCAACACCACGACCGGCACGATTTCCGGCGGCAACGTCACCGGCGGCAACACGACCAGCGACGCCACCGGCAACACGTCGATGAACCAGTCGTCGGCGTCGACCGGCGCGAGCATGAGCGGCGGCAACACGCTCGGCGGCTCGGCGTCGACCGTCGGCAACCTGTCGACCGGCCCGGCGACGGTCGGCAACACCACCACCGGCGCGAGCACGGCGACCGTCGGCGCGACGACGACCGGCGCGAGCACGTCGAGCGTCGGCAACACGACCACCGGCCCCAGCACGTCGAGCGTCGGTAACACGACCACCGGCAACAACACCGCGGCGACGGGTGCGAGCAACTCGTCGACCTCGGTCGACGCCTCCGACCGTTCGTCGACCAACTACAGCTCGCGGCTGATCTTCATCCCGGCGATCATCCCGCCGACCCCGCCGACCTCGCTCGGCGTCGGCAACGTCGTCAAGGACACCAGTGCCTGCGGCCCGCTCCAGCGCGTCGTCCGCGAACCGGTCGAGGGCACCTTCTACGGCTTCTTCGCCAAGACGCGCGTGCCGCAGGGCTTTACCGAGCGGCTGGCACCCGTCGTCGACGAGCGCGGCATCCAGGTCGACTACCGCCAGGTGCCGATCCCCGGCGGCGGCTACCGCCTGTTCGGCCATCAGGTCACCCAGTACACGACCGTCGTCGGGGTCAGCGGGGCGCGCAACTTCGCCATCGGCGGCGGCGGCGGCAGCGGCGCGTGGGGCCAGGCGGGGGCCGGCAGCAGCACGACGATGCAGCAGATGGTGACGACGATCCAACTGCGCGAGTGCGAGATCGGCAGCTTCGTGCCGCCCGCGCCGCCGTCGCCGCCGCGGGTCATCTACGAAACGCCCAAGCACATCCGCCAATAGGCCGGTGACCGTCGTCGTCCACCTTGCCGCGGCGCTGCTGTGCACCGCCGGCCAGTGCTATCCGGCGCTGGTCGGCCCCGACACGCCGACCGGCACCTTCCCGCTCGTCCGCCGCTTCGTCGCGGCGGCGGGCTACGGCGGCGATGTGCTGCAGTACGCCGAGACCGACCGCGACCTCCTCGCGATCCACCGCGTCTGGCTCGGCCGCCCGGCCGAGCGCCGCGCCGAGCGCCTTGCCGCCAGCGACCCGGCGCAGCGGCGGCGGGTCACCCACGGCTGCATCAACGTCATGCCCGACGTCTACGACCGCCTCGTCGCCGCCGACACCCTCGAGATCACCGACTAGCGGCGACCTTGACACGGCGTGGCGACGCGGCGATATGCTGCGGTGCGTCAACGGATCCGTCCGTTCGGCGGGGTGCGTGATCAGCCGCTTTCCGGCGCAGGCCCCGACCTCAGGCGCGAACCAACCAGGCTACCCTTGTCACGCGGGTCGTCGAACGGGCTCATGCTCGTTCGTCGATGACCGGCGGGCGATCGTCGTGCGGCCCTTCCGCCCACGAAAGCATATCCAGATGACCACCTTTACCGACTTCGGCCTCGCCGAGCCCATCGCCCGCGCGCTCGTCGCCAAGGGCTACACCACCCCGACCCCGATCCAGGCGCAGGCGATCCCGCCGGTGCTCGCCGGGCGGGACCTGTGCGGCATCGCCCAGACCGGAACCGGCAAGACCGCCGCCTTCGCGCTGCCGACGATCGACAAGCTGGCGCGCACACCGAAGGCGCTGACCCGCGGCGGCGTCCGCTGCCTCGTCCTCGCCCCGACGCGCGAGCTCGCCAGCCAGATCGCCGAGAGCTTCACCCAGTACGGCAAGTTCATGCGCTTGAACGTGACGACGGTCTTCGGCGGCGTCCCGATCGCGCGGCAGGAGCGCGTCATGGCGCACGGCGTCGACGTCCTCGTCGCGACGCCGGGCCGCCTGCTAGACCTGATCGACCGCGGCGCGATCGACCTCCGCCGCGTCGAGGTGCTGATTCTCGACGAGGCCGACCAGATGCTCGACCTCGGCTTCATCCACGCGCTCAAGCGCATCGTCACGATGCTGCCGAAGGCACGCCAGACGCTGTTCTTCTCGGCGACGATGCCGCGCGCGATCGAGGACCTCGCCGCGCGCTACCTGACCGACCCGGTCAAGGTCGCGGTCCAGCCGGCGGCGACGACCGCCGAGCGCGTCGCGCAGGGCGTCACCTTCGTCAACCAGGGCGAGAAGCCGGCGCTGCTCCAGCTGATGCTGCGCGGCGAGGGCGTCGACCGCGCGCTCGTCTTCACCCGGACCAAGCACGGGGCCGACCGCGTCGTCCGCCAGCTCGGCAACGCCGGCATCGAGGCCGCCGCGATCCACGGCAACAAGAGCCAGGGCCAGCGCGAGCGCGCGCTCGACAGCTTCAAGAGGGGGCAGGTCCGCGTGCTGGTCGCGACCGACATCGCCGCGCGCGGGATCGACATCGACGCGGTCAGCCACGTCGTCAACTACGAGCTGCCCAACGTCCCCGAGCAGTACGTCCACCGTATCGGCCGGACGGCGCGCGCGGGGGCCGGGGGTAGCGCGATCGCCTTCTGCGCCGACGACGAGCGGCCGTTCCTCCGCGACATCGAGAAGCTGACGCGGATGAAGGTCGATGTCGTGCCGCTGCCCGACGACTTCCGCAGCGCGGTGGCGAAGACGGCGGCGGTCGAGAAGGCCGCGCCGCCGGCCGAGCGGCACGTCGACCCGCGCACGCCGGCCGGA
>CAHJWT010000077.1 GCA_903643075.1 Sphingomonadaceae bacterium
GCTCGCGGCGCGACGGAGGACGGCGCGGATGCGCTCGATCAGCAGGCGCTGGCTGAACGGCTTGCCGATATAGTCGTCGGCCCCCATCGCGAGGCCGAGCGCCTCGTCGATCTCGGTGTCCTTCGAGGTCAGGAAGATCACCGGCACGTCGACCTTCTCGCGCAGCCGCCGCAGCAATTCCATGCCGTCGAGACGCGGCATCTTGATGTCGAGGACGGCGAGGTCGGGCGGCGCGTCGGTCAGCGCCTTCAGCGCCGCCGCGCCATCGGCGTACATCCGCACGGCGAAGCCCTCGGCCTGAAGCGCGATCGACACCGAGGTCAGGATGTTGCGGTCGTCATCGACGAGGGCGATCGTGGCGGGGGGGGCGTCGGACATGGGGCGCGATTTCTGCGCGCGGCGGAGCGGCGGTGCAAGGGGCTGGCGGGGTCGCGGGCAAAGCCCGCGTCGGACGGCCTTGGGCGGGCCCGACCCGCCGGCCGGCCTCGCGCGAGTCGGCGGCTAACCAGCAAACGTGAAGAACGTTTGCCGGTTAGCCACACGCCGCGCTTCAGCGGAACGGCACTTCATCAAACGCCCGGAGCTTCCGCGAATGGAGCCCGTCCCCCGCCGCGCGCAGCCGGTCGATCGTCGCGATGCCGATCTGGAGGTGCTCGCTGATCGCGCCCTCGTAGAAACGGTTGGCCTGGCCGGGCAGCTTGATCTCGCCGTGGAGCGGCTTGTCGCTGACGCAGAGCAGCGTCCCGTACGGCACGCGGAAGCGGTAGCCCTGCGCCGCGATCGTCGCCGATTCCATATCGACCGCGACGGCGCGGCTCTGGTTGAAGCGCAGCGCCGAGCGGCTGAAGCGCAGCTCCCAGTTCCGGTCGTCGGTGGTGACGACGGTGCCGGTCCGCAGCCGCGGCTTCAACGCGTCGCCGGCGAGCCCGGTGATCGCCTCGGCCGCCGCCGACAGCGCCTGCTGGACCTCGGCGATCGGCGGGATCGGGATCTCGGGCGGCAGCACGTCGTCGAGGACGTGGTCGTCGCGCAGATAGGCGTGGGCGAGGACATAGTCGCCGATCGTCTGGCTCGGCCGCAGCCCGCCGCAGTGGCCGATCATCAGCCACGCCTCGGGGCGGAGCACTGCGAGGTGATCGGTGATCGTCTTCGCGTTCGACGGGCCGACACCGATGTTGACCAGCGTGATTCCGCTACCGCCGGGAGCCATCAGGTGGTACGCCGGCATCTGGTGCCGCCGCCAAGCGCCGTCGGCAATGGCGTTGTATGAAAGTGTTCCACGTGGAACATTCTGACCGCCGCTGCACGACAGCGCGGTGTACGGCGTATCACCGGCCAGCTGCCGCCCCGCCCACGCGACGAACTCGTCGACGTAGCGGTGGTAGTTGGTCAACAGGACATAGCGCTGGAAATCGCCTGCCGGCGTGCCGGTATAATGCCGCAGCCGGGCCAGGCTGAAGTCGGTTCGTGGCGCATCGAACAGCGCCAGCGGCCGCGCTGCACCGGGCGTCGCCGTCCACAGCCCGTCGGGCAGCTCGTCGCCGATATGGGCCAGCTCGGTCGTCGGGAACCAGCGCGCGAGGTCGCTGGCCGCGGCGGCGTCGAGGCGCAGGTCGTTGGCCCCGTCGAGGACATACGGGTACGGTATCTCGACCGTCGACGGCGCCGCCGACACCTCGACGCCGAAGTCGGCGATCAACAGGTCGAGCTGCTCGATCAGATAATCGCGAAACAGCTCGGGCTGCGTCACCGTCGTCGCGTAGTCGCCGGCAATCGTGACGCGGGCATAGGCGCGGATCAGCCGCGGCGCGCCGCCGCCGGCATAGCGCAGGCGGATTTCGGGATAGGCGAACGCGCCAGCCGCGCGCACGGCCGGATCGGGCGGCGTCCCGTCGCGGACGTAGGCGACGAGCGCCGCCCGCAGCGCGGCGACCGAGCGCGCGTGGATCGCGGCAAGCGCGTCGACGATTTCGCTGGCGGTCACGCGCCGCGCCATGCCCGATATTTGGTGGCGGGTCGACCGTCTGCTAGGAAAGCGCAATGCAGTTCGACCTGACCGACGACCAGCGCGAGATCCAGGAGGTCGCGCGCCGCTTCACCGCGAGCGACATCACCCCCCACGCCGCGAAGTGGGACGAGGAGCATATCTTCCCGCTCGAAACGATCCGTGCGGCGGCGGCACTTGGTTTCGGCGCAATCTACGTCGCGGAGGCGAGCGGCGGGATCGGGCTCGGCCGGATCGAGGCGGCGCTGATCATGGAGGCGATGGCCTACGGCTGCCCATCGACCAGCGCCTTCATTTCGATCCACAACATGGCGTCGTGGATGATCGACGCCTTCGGGTCGGCCGAGATCAAGGCGAAATACCTGCCGGCGCTGGTCGGGATGGACAAGATCGCGTCGTACTGCCTGACCGAGCCGGGGTCGGGGTCCGACGCCGCCGCGCTCCGCACACGGGCGACGCGCGACGGCGACGACTATGTCGTTACCGGCAGCAAGGCGTTCATCTCGGGCGGCGGGGCGAACGACGTCTACGTGACGATGGTCCGCACCGGCACCGACGGGCCGAAAGGCATTTCGTGCCTCGTCATCGACAAGGAGATGCCCGGCGTCAGCTTCGGCGCGCCCGAGCGCAAGCTCGGCTGGCATTCGCAGCCGACGGCGCAGGTCAACTTCGATGCCGTCCGCGTCCCCGTCGCCAATCGGGTCGGGGCCGAGGGGCAGGGCTTCGCCATCGCCATGCAGGGGCTTGACGGCGGCCGCCTCAACATCGGCGCATGCAGCCTGGGCGGGGCGCAACGCGCGCTCGACGAGGCGATCGCCTATACCCGCGGCCGTAGTCAGTTCGGCAAGGCGATCAGCGACTTCCAGGCGACGCAGTTCAAGCTCGCCGACATGGAGACCGAGCTCCAGGCGGCGCGAACGCTCCTCTACGCCGCAGCCGCGCGGGTCCAGGACGGCGCACCTGACAAGACGAAATTCGCCGCGATGGCCAAACGGCTGGCGACCGACACCGGGATGGCGGTGGTCGACCACGCCCTCCAGCTCCACGGTGGGTACGGCTATCTGATGGACTATCCGGTCGAGCGCCTGTTCCGCGACCTCCGCGTCCACCAGATCCTCGAAGGCACCAACGAGATCATGCGCGTCGTCGTAGCGCGCGAGCTGCTGCGGGCGAGCAACTGATGAAATTGTCGGAAACTTTTACACTTGCCTACGAGCAAGTGAGCCGTTGGTTTATGATTCCAACCATTTAGTAAGATGCCAGCGGTTGGCATGGTTTGTGCCTTACACCGGAAACGCGGGATCCCGCGCAACAGGGAGACAGATCATGAAGAACCTATTGATTGCGGCGATTGCCGTTGCCGTCGCCGCCCCGGCCGCCGCACTGACGCTGACCAACAGCAACGGTGGCGACGGCTTCGTCACGCCGGGACCGGCACCTTATGCCTTCACGCTTTTCGGTGCCAACAACGGTGCCCCGAACAACCTCGCCGAGTATACCGGCGTTGCGACGGCGGCGGCGACCTTCAACGTGGCGTATTCGTATCACACCGACGATGTCGACGGGTCGGCCTTCGACCGCGCCGGCTACGAAGTCAACGGCGTGCTCTTCCAGGTGTCGCCGGCGAATTCGCCGACCAACTTCACCCAGACGGGAACGATTTCGTTCACTGTCGCCGCCGGCGACACCTACGGCTATTACGTCGATAGCACCGATGGCGTCTTGGGTCGTGGCTCGATCTCGATCGGGACCGTCCCCGAGCCGGCGTCGTGGGCGCTGATGATCGCCGGCTTCGGCCTCATCGGCGGTGTCGCCCGCAGCCGCCGAGCCGTTGCCGCCTGAAACACGACAGGCTGTCGTAGCCAAGCGAGCCCCGCGCGAGCGATCGCGCGGGGCTTTGCATTTTACGGCCGAACCGCGGATAGCGGCGGCATGGACCGGACCGCCCGCTATCTGCCCAGCCTCGCCGCACTGAGCGGCGTCGTCTCGATCGCGGTCGGCGCGGCGGCGGTCCACGGGGTGACCGATCCCGTGGCGAAGATGCTGCTGCAGACGGGCGTGCAGTTCCAGTTGCCGCACGCGATCGCTGTGTTCGCGCTGCTCGGCTGGCGCGATCTGCCGGCGGTGCGCGGCGGGGCGTGGGCCTTGCTCGGCGGCAGCTTCGTATTCGCCGGGACGCTCGACCTGCTCGCGCTCGGAGCGCCGCGTTGGGTCGGCGCGATCACTCCGGCCGGCGGATCGGCGATGCTGCTCGGCTGGTTGTGGCTCGCCCTCGCGCCGTTCGTCCCGGTCAGGCCGACGGAATGACGGTGCCACGGCATTCGCCGAAACCGATCGACGCATAGCCGTCGTTATTGGCGCGGGCGGTCAGGACGACCTCGTCGCCGTCTTCGAGGAAGGTCCGTGCCGCACCGCCGGCGAGGGCGAGCGGCGCGCCGCCCCCTGCGGTCAACTCGACCAGACTGGCGGCCGCCTCGGGTGACGGCCCCGAAATCGTTCCGCTGCCCAACAGGTCGCCGGGGTTGAGCGCACAGCCGTTCGACGTGTGGTGGGCGATCATCTGCGCCGCGGTCCAGTACATGTGGCGCGCGGCGCTGCGGGTGATCCGCGTCGGCGCGCCGCCGGCCGGGATCAGGTCGGCGAACAGGTCGATGGCGAAGGCACCCGCCGCCTGGTCGCGGCTATCCCACAGATAATCCAGCGGTTTCGGATCGCCGTCGGGACGCTCGGCTTGCGCGATGCGGAACGGGGCGAGCGCCTCGGCAGTGACGATCCACGGGCTGACCGTCGTGGCGAAGCTCTTGGCGAGGAACGGGCCGAGGGGCACGTATTCCCATGCCTGGAGGTCGCGGGCCGACCAGTCGTTGAGCAGGCCGAGGCCGGCCACCGCCGCGCCGGCATCGGCGATATCAATGGCTTGTCCCATCGCGTTGCCCCCGCCGAGCCAGATCGCGAGCTCGAGCTCGAAGTCGAGGCGGCGGCTGGGGCCGTAGGTCGGCGGGCCGTCGGGCGGTTTGCGCTGACCGTTCGGCCGGACGACCGGCGTCCCAGACACGCGCACCGTCGACGCGCGGCCGTGGTAGCCGATGGGCACGTATTTGTAGTTGGGCAGCAGCGGCTGGTCGGGGCGGAACAGCTTGCCGATGGCGGTCGCGTGATGGATGCCGACGTAGAAATCGGTGTAGTCGCCGATCGCCGCCGGCAGGTCGAGCGTGACGTCGTCCCGTGACCACAGCCGTGACGATGTCGCGGTGCGGTGCGTCGCGCTCGTCACGAGCAACGCGGATACCTGCGTGCGCATCAACCGCCGCGCCGCTGCGTCGGCGAGAAGCGGGTTGAGCACGGGCCCGGCGACGAGCGGCGCGAGGCCGGGGTCGATCGCGCCGTCGGCGGCGAGGCCG
The DNA here is from genome assembly GCA_903643075.1 of Sphingomonadaceae bacterium. Lineage (GTDB taxonomy): Bacteria > Pseudomonadota > Alphaproteobacteria > Sphingomonadales > Sphingomonadaceae > Polymorphobacter_B. The sequence goes on from CAHJWT010000077.1 coordinate 5,407, forward strand.
GCGAGGTCAACGACATGGTCGCCGATCGCCATCCCCACGCGGGGGGCTTCGCCGCCTACGCTGAACACGCCGAGCGGCAGGTTCTGGATCGGGAAGTCGTGCCCCGGCGGAACGTCGACCCAGCTCGTCAGCGCCGGGTCGTGGCTTGCGTCGATCATGGCAGCTGCGCCTTGGCGAACGCGGCCCATACTGCGTCGTAGTCGCCCTGGAGCGCCGGCGACGCGAGCGCGGCCGCCGTCGGGCGGAAGACGTGGCGGCTCTCGACCATGAACGCGAGGCCGCCGGCCAGCTTGTGCGGTGCCAGCGTCGCGGCGACCGCCGCGTCGTAGGTTGCGCGGTCGGGGCCGTGGCTCGACATCGTGTTGTGGAGCGACGCCCCGCCCGGCGCGAAGCCGCCCGCCTTGGCGTCGTAGGTGCCGTCGATCAGCCCCATGAATTCGCTCATGACGTTACGGTGGAACCAAGGCGGGCGGAAGGTGTCCTCGGCGACGAGCCAGCGCGGCGGAAAGACCACGAAGTCGGCGTTCGCCGTGCCCGGGGTGTCGCTCGGGCTGGTCAGGACGGTGAAGATCGACGGGTCGGGATGGTCGAAGCTGATCGACCCGATCGTGTTGAACCGCGTCAGGTCGTAGCGCCACGGCGCGAGGTTGCCGTGCCACGCGACGACGTCGAACGGATTGTGGCCGACCGCGGTCCGCCACAGCCGGCCGGCGAAGCGGTGGATCAGCTCGTGCGGCGTATCGTCGTCGGCGAAGGCGGCTCCGGGCGTCTCGAAGTCGCGCGGGTTGGCGAGGCCGTTCGACCCGATCGGGCCGAGGTCGGGCAGGCGGAACGGCGCGCCGTAGTTCTCGGCGAGGTAGCCGCGCGCCGGGCCACCTCCGTCGCCAAGCTCGACGGCGAAGCGGACGCCGCGCGGGATGCATGCGATCTGGCGCGGCGCGACGTCGAAGCGGCCGAATTCGGTGACGAGGGTCAGCGTGCCCTCCTGCGGGACGATCACCAGTTCGCCGTCGGCGTTGCTCAGCGCGCGGCGCGTCATCGACGCCGTCGCGGCGAAGTGGTGGACCGCGACGCCGCTCGTCGCCGCGACATCGCCGTTGCCGGCGTAGGTCGTCAACCCGTCGACGAAGTCGACCGCCCCGGCGGGAAGCGGCAGCGGGTCCCAGCGCAGCCGGTTGGGCGACGGCGGTTCGACGAAGGGGGCGCTGACCCACGCGCTTGGGGCGTCGTAAGGCACGAACGTCGCATGCTGCGCCGTCGGCCGCAGGCGATAGAGCCACGACCGCCGGTTGTCGGCGCGCGGCGCGGTGAAGGCGGTGCCCGACAGCTGCTCGGCGTAGAGGCCGAACGGGACATGCTGCGGCGAGTTGCGCCCGACGGGCAGCGCGCCGGCGACGGCCTCGGTGGCGAAGTGGTTGCCGAACCCGGTCAGCATCTTCGATCCTCCCCGCTGCGCGGGGAGGGGGACCGAACGCCTTCTTCAGGCGCGGGGTGAAGGGGCGGGCGAGCGAGCGACCGCGGCCACTCGCTCGACCGCCCCTCCGTCAGCCTGCGGCTGCCACCTCCCCGCGGGGCGGGGAGGATCGTCGCGGCAGCCACCCTCACCGCCCCTTCGGCTTGGGCCTGAGGTTGTTCGCGCTTGCGACGATCCAGTCGTGGAGCGCCGCGCCGTCGGCGACGACCTCGGGCGGCAGCACGACATAGGTCTTGCTGACCGGCGCGTCAGGTTCGTACTGGAGCGGCTTCGCGCCCGGCAGCGCCAGCGCCTTGTCGCGCTCGGCGGTGACGGTGAACTTGAGCGCGAGGCCGACGTCCGACAGCGACGCGAACGGCACCTCGGCGGCGTAGCCCATGATGCCGCCGAACATCTTGCGGAACGACAGCTCGATGTCGGGCGCGGCGGCGAGCATGCGGGCCTGGAGGTCGGCGGGGTCGGTCACCGCTCTCCCCTCCTGCTTGCGGGAGGGGCCGGGGGTGGGGTTTTCGCCGCGGCGGAAGCCTTGTGCAATGTCGCTGCGATCGTCGTCAGCACACCGTCGGTCTCCTGCAGTACCTGCACGTTCCAAAAGCGCAGGACTGTATAGCCATGCGCTTCCAAATAGCGCGTTCGCCGCGCGTCGTCGTCGCCGCCATGCTGGCCGCCATCGATTTCGACCACAAGTTTGAGCCGGCGGCAGACGAGGTCGCAGATGAACGGGCCGACGGCGATCTGGCGGCTGAACTTGTGTCCGTCGAGGCTGCTCGCCCGCAGCCGTGACCAGAGCTTGCGCTCAGCCGGCGTCGCTTCGTTCCGCATCGTGCGTGCGCGTTCGCGCTGGACAGTGGGGATGGTGCGCGGAGCGACGAAACTTGTACTCACGCCCGGCACCCCCACCCCCGACCCCTCCCGCAAGCGGGAGGGGAGCAGAGCGCGACTCCCCTCTTGTTTACGGGAGGGGTCGGGAATGAGATTCCTTCCGTGCTCACGCCTCAACCTTCGCCGGGATCACCCCCCGCCGCATCTGGTCCAGCTCCAGCGATTCGAACAGCGCCTTGAAGTTGCCCTCGCCGAAGCCGTCGTTGCCCTTGCGCTGGATAATCTCGAAGAAGATCGGGCCGACCATGTTCTCGGTGAAGATCTGGAGGAGCAGCCCGCCGCCGGTCTCAGGCGCGCCGTCGATCAGGATGCGGCGGCGGCGCATCTCGTCGACCGAATGGCCGTGGCCGGGCAGGCGCGCGTCGATCAGGTCGAAATAGGTCTCGGGGCTGTCCTGGAAGCGGATGCCGTTGGCGCGGAGCGCGTCGACGGTGGTGAAGATGTCGTCGGTCGCGAGCGCGAGGTGCTGGATGCCCTCGCCCTGGTAGGCGCGGAGGAACTCCTCGATCTGGCTGTGCTCGTCCTGGGATTCGTTTAGCGGGATACGGATCTTGTCGTCGGGCGCGGTCATCGCCTTCGAGAACAGGCCCGTCGACTGCCCCTCGATGTCGAAATAGCGGATCTGGCGGAAGCCGAAGATGCGCTCGTAGAACTCGGCCCAGTGCGCCATCCGCCCGCGGTTGACGTTGTGGGTCAGGTGATCGAGCGTGTGGAGGCCGACCGAACGGTCGTCCTTGCCGGCGCCGGTCGGGCGGAAGTCGATGTCGTAGATTTCGTGGGTTCCCGCGGTATCGACGAGGTAGAGGTTCGAGCCGCCGATGCCCTCGATCGCCGGGATGTTGAGCTCCATCGGGCCGACCGGGCCGGTGACGGCGGTCGCGCCGCGGCGGACCGCCTCGGCGGCCGCGAAGGCGGCGTCGGCGACACGGAACGCCATCGCGTTGGCGCTCGGGCCGTGGGCGCCCCGGAATTCGGCCGCCTGCCCCGCCGTGTCCATGTTGAGGAGGAAGTTGATGTCGCCCTGGGCATAACGGCGCACGTCCTTCGACCGGTGGGTCGCGACGTGGGTGAAGCCCATCGCCTCGAACAGCTTCGCCAGCGCGGCGGGATCGGGGCCGGTGAACTCGACGAACTCGAAGCCGTCGAGGCCCATGAAGTTTTCGGTCATTGCGGTTCCACCAGTCCAGATTTGTCATCCCGGCGCAGGCCGGGACCCATCACCTCGGACGTTCGAGTCGACGGGTCCCGGCCTGCGCCGGGATGACACTACACGCTAAGCGACGCCCCCGGCCCCTAGTTCCGATAGCTCGGGTCGAGCCGGTCCATCTTCCTGAGTAGCGCCGGCCACGCCAGCCGATCGGCGACGACCTCGAGCCCGCCCTTGCCCTGCGCCGCGGTCTTCTCCGGCGTCCCCTGGTTGGGGTGGTAGAGGTTGGCGACCCCGCCCGACAGCGCCATGATCTGCGCCTCGCACGCGCGCTCGAGAAAATACATCTTGAGGAAGCACTGGCCGACGTTCGCGCCGACCGCGAGCGTGCCGTGGTTCCTGAGGATCATCGTGTCCTTGGTGCCCATGTCGGCGACCAGCCGCTCGCGCTCGTCGAGGTCGAGCGCGACGCCCTCGAAGTCGTGATAGCTGACCGTGTCGCGGACGAGCATCGCCGTCTGCGTCAGCGGCATCAGCCCCTCGACCTGCGCCGACACCGCCTGTCCCGCCGGAGTGTGGAGGTGCATCACCGCGCTCGCATCGTCGCGCGCCATGTGGAGCGCCGAATGGATGGTGAAGCCGGCGGGGTTGGTCAGGTACGGCGTCGGCATCACCGGCCGGCCCTCGACGTCGATCTTGACGAGGCTCGACGCGGTGATCTCGTCGAACATCAGGTTGTACGGGTTGATCAGGAAATGGTGCTCGGGCCCCGGCACGCGCGCCGACAGGTGGGTGAAGATCAGGTCGTCCCAGCCGTAGTGCGCGACGAGGCGGTAGGCGGCGGCGAGATCGACGCGGATCGCCCATTCGGCCTCGCCGACCTGCGCGCGGATGTCGGGGGCGGCGCGGGTGTCGTCGGCGGCGGCGACGTCGGCGAGTTCGTCGATCTCGTCGACGGGCTTCAGCATGGTGGCCATGGACGACTCCCAAGGTAACTTGCGCGTCATTGTGCGCTCGCTACGCCGGGTCGGCAAGCGGATGCCGGGTGTTGACCAGTTCGACCAGCGCGGCGCGGGCGACGTGGGTGTAGATCTGCGTCGTCGCGATGTCGGCGTGGCCGAGGAGGGTCTGGAGCGTCCTGAGGTCGGCTCCGCCCTCGAGCAGGTGGGTGGCGAAGGCGTGGCGGAGGACGTGCGGGCTGATCCGCGCGGGCGGAATGCCGGCCTCGGCGGCGAGGCCCTTGACCAGCTGGAACAGGCGGACGCGCGACAGGTGGCTCTTGCCGCTGGGAAAGAGGAAGCGTTCGTCGGCGGCGACGTTCGCGGCATGGGCGGCGACGGCGGCGGCGGCGGCGGTGCCGACGGGGACGAGGCGCTCCTTGTCGCCCTTGCCGGTCAGGATGGCGTGGCCGCGCCCCGGCTGGACGGCGTGGCGCGGCAGGCCG
>CAHJWT010000078.1 GCA_903643075.1 Sphingomonadaceae bacterium
CAGCCCGTGGGCGAGCAGCGCCGCCGCCAGTGTCGCGCCGAGCGTCTGCCCGGTCAGGCGGGTGGTCGCGATGAGCCCGCCGACCGCCGCCGAGCGGTCGCGCGGGGCCGAGCCGATGATCAGCCGTGCGTTCGGCGACAGGAACAGACCGAAGCCGCTCCCCGCCAACCCCATCCGCCACGCGACGTCCCAGTAGCCCGGATGCGCCGGCAGGAAGGCGAGGAGGACGAGCCCGGTTACCGACACCGCCATGCCGACCCCACCCAGAAGCCCGGCGGGGATGCGGTCGGACAGCCAGCCGGCGGTCGGCGCGACGACCATGATCGTCAGCGGCCACGGCACGATCATCGCCCCGACCGCGGCCGGCGCGAAGCCGTAGTGCTGCTCGAGGCGGAACGGCAGGCCTATGATGACCGCCGACGAGGCGAGGAACGCGGTCAGCGCCCCGGTCGTCGACAGCGCCAGCACCGGGCGAACGAGGAGGTCGACCGGCAGGACCGGGCGCGCCTGGCCGAGCTCGTGGCGGACGAAGACGACGCCGATCGCCGCGCCGGCGAGGGCGATTGCCGCAGCGACGACCGGCGAGTTGCCGTGGACGAAGCTCTCGAGCCCGGCGATGACCAGCCCGAAGGTCGCCGCCGACATCAGCGCGCCACCGAGGTCGTATGGCGTGTCGACCGGCGGCGTGTCGGGCACGGCGCGACCGAGGGCGAGGCTGACCAGCGCGAACGGCACCGCGGCGGCGAACACCCACGGCCACGGTGCGAGCCCGAGGATCAGCCCGCCGAGGGCGGGGGCGAGCGCGGCGCTGCTCGACACGACGACGCCGTTGATGCCGAGGCCGCGGCCGAGCTGCTTCGCGGGATAAATCTGGCGGACGAGCGCCGACGACACGCTGAGCGCCGCCGCCGCGCCCAAGCCCTGGAGCGCGCGGACGACAAGCAGGAACGGCAGCGACCGCGCGAAAAAACACAGCGCGGTGGCGATGGTGAAGACGAGCTGCCCGCCCTGGTACAGCCGCCGCAGCCCGACCCGGTCGCCGAGCGCCGACAGCGGCAGCAAGCTCATCACCAGCACGAGCTGGTAGACCGTGATGACGAGCACCGCCGCCGACCCGTCGACCTTCAGATCGCGCGCGATCGTCGGCAGCGCGACGGTCGCGATCGCCCCGTCGAGGACGACGAGCGCGGTGCCGAACGAGAGGGCGGCGATGGCGACGGCGCGCTGCGGCATCGGCAGGCCGTCGGCTTCGCTGATCGCGCGCACCGCCGGCTCCGCCCGCGCTGCGTCGGCGACGCCCCCGGTCGGCGACGGGCCGGGGATGGCGGTGGGGACGGGCAGGGTGGTTCTCCGGGGGGAAGGCCAGGCGGAGTGGGGCAAACGGTGGCTGGGGACAAGGGTTGCGGGACGAAGGTTGGCCAAACGGGCACCACTATCGTCACCCTGCACTTGATGCGGGGCTTGGCTGTTGCGCGCAGCGGCACGATCGGGGGTTGAGCCGTCCCGCCTCCCGCGCTAAACGCTCGCCCCGATAGGCGGTCGCTGGGGCCGCCTTTTTGCGTTGGGATCGCTCGCATGTCGATCACCCCCGTCATGCCCGTCTACGGCCGCTGCGAGGTCGCCCCCGCCCGCGGCGAGGGCGCGTACCTGTTCGATGCGGCGGGCAACCGCTGGCTCGACTTCGCCGCGGGGATCGCGGTCAACTCGCTCGGCCACGGCCATCCGCACCTGGTCAAGACGATCCAGGCGCAGGCGGCGACGCTGATGCACGTGTCGAACCTGTACCAGGTCCCCGGCCAGACGGCGCTCGCCGAGCGGTTGGTCGCCTTGACCTTCGCCGACACGATGTTCTTCACCAATTCGGGGGCCGAGGCGGTCGAGTGCGCGATCAAGACCGCGCGGCGCTTCCAGTTCGTCGCCGGCCACCCCGAGAAATTCCGCATCGTCACCTTCAAGCAGGCGTTCCACGGCCGGACGATGACCGGCATCGCCGCGACCGACCAGGACAAGATGCGCGGCGGGTTCGAGCCGCTGCCCGACTGGTTCACCGTGCTGCCGTTCGACGACCTCGCGGCGGTGCAGGCGTTCATGGCGGGGCCGCAGGGCGAGCAGGTCGGCGGCTTCATGGTCGAGCCGGTCCAGGGCGAGGGCGGCATCCGCGTCGCGTCGACCGAGTTTCTCCAGGGCCTCCGCGACCTCGCCGACGAACACGGCGCGCTCCTCATCTTCGACGAGGTCCAGTGCGGCGTCGCGCGGACGGGGTCGCTGTTCGCCTACCAGCACTTCGGCGTGACCCCCGACATCATGGCGATCGCCAAGGGCATCGGCGGCGGCTTCCCGGTCGGGGCGTGCCTCGCGACCGAACACGCGGCGCAGGGGATGGTGGTCGGCACCCACGGCTCGACCTACGGCGGCAACCCGCTGGCGATGGCGGCGTGCGGCGCGGTCCTCGACATCGTCGCCGAGCCCGAGTTTCTGGCCAACGTCGAGCGGATGGGCCGGCGGCTGCGCGAGGCGATCGAACAGATGATCCCCAATCACGACCACCTGTTCAAGGGCGTCCGCGGCCTCGGCCTGATGCTCGGCATCGAGCTCAAGTCGGACAGCCGCGCCTTCGTCAACTACGCTCGGTCGCACGGCGTCCTGACCGTGGCGGCGGCCGACAACGTCGTCCGCGTCCTGCCGCCGCTCACCATCGACGAGAGCCACGTCCGCGAGTTCGTCGAGCGGCTATCGGATGCGGCGCGGGCGTACGCACCGCCGCTTGCGGCGTGATGCAGCACACTGTCATCCCCGCGAAGGCGGGGACCCATGAACTCAAACGTTGGAGGTCATGGGTCCCCGCGTTCGCGGGGATGACACTGAAGTTTCGAACGCACTCCTGATGCCCAATTTCATCGACCTCGCCGCCGCCGGCCGCGCCGGCCTCCGCGCCATCCTCGACGAGGCGCACCGGCGCAAGGCGGCGCGGGCCGGGCTGCCCAAGGGGACTCCGGACGCCGACGCGCCGCTCGCCGGCCACGTCCTCGCGGCGATCTTCGAGAAGCCGTCGACGCGGACGCGGTTCAGCTTCGACGTCGCGATGCGCCAGCTCGGCGGCTCGACGATCGTCACCGGGGCGAACGACATGCAGCTCGGCCGCGGCGAGACCGTCGCCGACACCGCGCGAGTGCTGTCGCGGATGGTCGATTGCATCATGCTCCGCTGCGCGACCCACGCGACGATGGAGGAGCTGGGCGACGTCGCCGGCGTGCCGGTGATCAACGGCCTGACCGACCTGACCCACCCGTGCCAGGCGATGGCCGATATGATGACGGTCGAGGAGCGGCTCGGCCGGCCGGTCGAGACGACGTGCTGGGCATGGCTCGGCGACGGCAACAACATGGCGCACTCGCTGATCGAGGCGGCGAGCGTGATGGGTTTCGAGCTGCGCGTCGGCGTCGCCCACGGCTATGACCCCGACCAGGCGATCGTCGCGATGGCCGAGGCGCGCGGCGGCAACATCGACCTGCTCCACGACGCGCGCGCTGCGGTCGACGGGGCCGACGTCGTCGCCACCGACACGTGGGTGTCGATGGGCCAGCCCGGCCCGAAAGACAAGCTGGCGGCGATGGCCAAGTTCCAGGTGACCCCGGCGCTGATGGCCGCCGCCGCGCCCCATGCCGTCTTCCTCCACTGCCTGCCGGTCCACCGCGGCGACGAGGTCACCGCCGAAGTCATCGACGGCGCGCAGTCGGCGGTGTGGGACGAGGCCGAGAACCGGCTCCACGTGCAGAAGGCGATCCTGCTGTGGTGCCTGGGCAAGATCGGGTGAACAGCGATACTACCGGCCTGCGGGAAGATCGTACCGCGATCAACTTCGCCCTATATCGTTGACATGACTTCCGCTCCTGCTCTCGCTCCCGCCCCCCTCGAAGGCGTCGCCCCCGCCGCCGACCGCGTCCTCGGCTTCTCGGTCGCCGCGCGCAACGTCCGTGGCCACGTCGTCCGCCTCGACGCCGCGCTCAACGCCGTCCTCGCCGCGCACGACTATCCGGCTCCGCTCGCGACGTTGCTCGGCGAGGCGCTGCTTCTGACGACGCTGCTCGGCGCGCAGCTCCGCGACGACGGGCAGCTGACCTTGCAGGCGCAGGCGAAGGGTGGACCGGTCGAACTGCTCGTCGCCGATTGGCGGGCGGGACAGGTGCGCGGCTATCTGCGGAGCGATGGCTCGGCCGTGCCAGTGGGCGGCGACCTCGCCGCGCTGTTCGGCACCGGCCATCTCGCGATCACGCTCGATCCGGTCGGCGGCGGCGAACGCTATCAGGGCATCGTCCCGCTCGAGGGCGCGTCGCTTGCCGAGGCGGCGGAGCTCTATTTCTTCCAGTCCGAGCAGCTGCCGACGCTGCTGAAAATCGCCGTGCGCTGGGACGGGACCCGCGGCTGGATCGGCGGCGGCCTCCTCGTCCAGCACCTCGCCCGCGCCGAGATCGGCGGCGAGCGACTGTCGGTCGCCGACATGCACCCCGACTGGAGCCATGTCCTCGCGCTCGCCGCGACGACGACCGACGGCGAGCTAACCGACCTCGACCTGTCGGAGGAGGCGCTGCTGTGGCGCCTGTTCCACGACGAGGAGGTCCGCGTCACCCCCGGCCCGGTCCCGGCGCGCGGCTGCCGCTGCAGCCTGGCGCACATCGCCGACGTCATCGGCCAGTTCCCGGCCGATGAGCGCGCCGAGATGGCCGGCGACGACGGCCGGATCAAGGTCGACTGCGAGTTCTGCGCGCGGTCGTTCACCCTCGACGCCGAAGGAGTGCCGGCATGAAGATCAGCGCGCGCAACCAGATCGCCGGGACGGTCGTCGAGGTCCATCCGGGTGCGGTCAACGCGACGGTCAAGGTCGACATCGGCGGCGGCAACCTCGTGACGGCGAGCATCACCAACGACGCGGTCACCGACCTCGGGCTGGCGGTCGGCGACGCTGTCACCGTGATCGTCAAGGCGTCCGACGTCCTGCTCGGCAAGTGAGCGAAGGCGCCGCCCCTGGTCCGCTCGCGGTCGTTCTGCTCTCGGGCGGGCTCGACTCGACGACGGTCGCAGCGATCGCCCGCGCGCAAGGCTTCCGCCTGCTCGCGCTGACGATCGACTACAACCAGCGTCACCGCATCGAACTCGACCACGCCGCCAAGGTCGCGGCCGCGATCGGCGTCGAGCGCCACATCGTCCTCCCGCTCGACCTGCGTGGCTTCGGCGGCTCGGCGCTGACCGACGACATCGCCGTGCCCAAGGACGGGGTGCAACCGGGCATTCCGGTCACCTACGTGCCGGCGCGCAACACCATCTTCCTGTCGGTCGCACTCGGCTGGGCCGAAGCGGCGGGGGCGAGGGACCTGTTCATCGGAGTCAACGCACTCGACTATTCGGGCTATCCCGACTGCCGCCCGGCGTTCATCGCCGCCTTCGAGGCGATGGCCAACGTCGCGACGCGTTCGGTCGACGAGGGGGACGGCGGCTTCACCGTCCACACCCCGCTCGCTGCGATGACCAAGGCCGACATCGTTCGCGAGGCGGGGGTCCTCGGCGTCGACCTGGGCCTAACGTGGAGCTGCTACGATCCCGGTGCGGATGGCCGGCCGTGTGGCGAATGCGACTCGTGCCGCCTGCGGGCGAAGGGCTTCGCGGAAGCGGGGGTAGTGGACCCGGCGTTGTGATTGGCGTGCCTCCCCTCCCCGCTCAGTCGTGACCTACGCCGTCAAGGAACTCTACGTCACCCTCCAGGGCGAGGGCGCGCAGGCGGGACGCCGCGCCGTGTTCCTCCGCTTCGCCGGGTGCAACCTGTGGAGCGGACGCGAAGCCGACCGCGCGGCGGCGACGTGCACCTTCTGCGACACCGATTTCGTCGGCACCGACGGCCCCGGCGGCGGCAAGTTCGCCGACGCGGCCGTCCTCGCCGCGGCGGTCGCCGCGGCATGGGGGCTGGAGCTCGACCACCGCCTCGTCATCGCCACCGGCGGCGAGCCGCTGCTCCAGATCGACACCACGCTGATCGACGCCCTCCACGGCCACGGCTTCGCCGTCGGGGTCGAGACCAACGGCACGCAGGTCCCGCCGCCCGGCCTCGACTGGATCTGCGTCAGCCCCAAGGCCGACGCCCCGCTCGCGCTGACCGCCGGCGACGAGCTGAAGCTGGTCTATCCCCAACCGCTGGCCCCACCCGAGCGCTTCGCCGCCCTCGCCTTCACCCACTTCTTCCTGCAGCCGATGGACGGCCCGGCGCAGGCGGCCAACATGCAAGCGGCGATCGCCTACTGCCTCGCCCACCCGCAGTGGCGGCTGGGGCTACAGCAGCACAAGCTGGTCGGCCTGGCTTAGCGCCCGCGGTACGACGGCACCCCCTGCTCCGGCACCCACAGCCCCGTCGGCACCGGCCCGCTTTGCCAGAACACATCGATCGGGATGCCGCCGCGGGGGTACCAGTAACCGCCGATGCGCAGCCACTTCGGGGTCATCTCGGCGACGAGGCGCTGGCCGATGCCGACGGTGGTGTCCTCGTGGAAGGCGGCATGGTTGCGGAAGCTGCCGAGGAACAGTTTCAGCGACTTCGACTCGACGATCGTCGCGGCGGGGACGTAGTCGATAACGAGGTGGGCGAAGTCGGGCTGGCCGGTGACCGGACACAGCGACGTGAATTCGGGCGCGGCGAAGCGGACGAGGTAGTCGGTCCCCGGCCGCGGGTTGGGCGGATAGTCGAGCACGGCGTCGGCCGGGCTCGCCGGCAGCGGCGTCGCGCGGCCGAGCGCGGTCGGGACATGGTCGGTCATCCGCCGAGGGCGTAGCGGCAATCCCGCCCGCGGCCAAATCGAACCTGACAAGGGCCGGCCCCGCCGCTATCAGGTGCGCCGACGACCGACCTGGAGAGATGCATGACCCCGCTGGTGACGACCGAATGGCTGGCAGGCGAGCTCGGCGCGAACGACCTGCGCGTCATCGACGCGACGCTGTTCCTCGCCGGCGACGGCCGCAACGCGCGCGCCGAGTTCGAGGCGAACCACATCCCGGGTGCGGTGTTTCTCGATCTCGATGAGCTGGTCGATGCCGGCAATCCGCTGCCGAACATGCTCCCCGCGCCCGAGAAGTTCGCCAGCCGGATGCAGGCGCTCGGCCTCGGCGACGGCAGCCGGATCGTCGTCTACGACAACTCGGCGCTCCATTCGGCGGCGCGGGCATGGTGGATGCTGACGCTCTTCGGCGCCCACGAGGTCGCCCTGTTGGACGGCGGCATCGCCAAGTGGCAGGCCGAGGGGCGCGCGCTCGAGTCGGGCAAGCCCGTCGTCCGCCACCGTCACTTCACCGTCTGGGCCGACACCAAGCCGGTCCGCACGATGGCGCAGATGACCGACAACCTGCGGTCGAAGGCCGAGCAGGTCGTCGACGCGCGCTCGGCCGGCCGCTTCGCCGGGACCGAGCCCGAACCGCACCCTGGCCTCCGCCCCGGCCACATCCCGGGGTCGAAGAGCCTGCCGCAGACCGACCTGTTCAACCCCGACGGGACGTGGAAGCGCAACGGCGATCTGCGCGCTGCGTTCGAGGCCGCCGGCGTCGACATCGACAAGCCGCTGGTGACGACCTGCGGCTCGGGCATCACCGCGGCGGTGGTCGCCTTCGGCGCGACGCTGCTTGGGGCGCGGGACGTCGCGCTCTACGACGGCAGCTGGTCGGAATGGGGGGCGTCGCCAACCGCGCCGGTGGTGACTGGAGGATAGCCATGAGTCTTTACTAGTCGTCCGTCAAGGATCGGGGTCAGGTTGAAGGTTATAGAGTCTGGTCAGATCGCTATAGAATCGAACTCTTGCCCAAGCATAATAATACATAAATCCACATACCAATCCGTAAATAAGTGCTGCAGCAGCAATCACGGCATTTGTATTACTGCCATTACGGTCGCCCATTGCAGATCCGATAACTTTGGACATTTGCCAAAACTCGGCTTGGATCGAGCTAAATTGTGCAATTCCGATGCCAATGACAATTTTTGTTAGCCAGTCAGAAATATCTTGTAGGGCAGTGTTGTCCTCAAGTCGTGCCCTAGCATCGTTCTCGTGTTGCGTGTTCCCCGTACTCACAAGGGGCATGACAGAGTTACCATTCTCACGCCTGACAGGCGATCGAGGTAACCCAAAGATAAAGCCAGCCAAACAGCCGACAAAATAGGCTGCACTTCCCGGCACCCAAACTGTCGTAAATACTTTTGCGCCTTGCCAGAATCCGCTCGTTGAGCCCCAGCTGTATAATGCAAGAAATGTCCATCCCAGAAACAGCGCTAAAATAAATTGAAAAATATCAACGTCCTTGGGGTCGCGCATAGAGACTCCATAATTATATTGTTATTTTCCAGTTATGAATTATATGGGAAATAAACTAGTCGGATCAGCCTTTGTACTTTACATAGTCAAATTAACCTGCCTACTCGACAATCGTGTCCGCCAATCTGTTATTCAGGCGCGCTGGACGCGCAAGCAACAGAGAATTATTATCTTAGCATGCTCTTGCCAATGTCGCCACTCTCTTCGACAACCCGCGCCATGACCCGCCTGCCTGCCGCATGACCGATCACGGCCCCAACACCCGCCTGACCCACGCCGGCCGCGCCGACGCATGGACCCGCGGGCCCGATATGGCGGCCGGCATCGTCAACCCGCCGGTGTGGCACGCGTCGACGATATTGTTCAACGACCTCGCCGCGCTCGACGCGGCGCGGAAGAACCCCGACGCGGGGCTCTACTACGGCCGGCGCGGGACGCCGACGCAGTGGGCGCTCGAAGCGGCGCTGACCGAACTGGAGCCGGAGGCGGCGGGGACCAAGCTCTATCCCTCCGGCGAGGCGGCGGTGGTCGCGGCGCTGCTGACCGCGGTCAAGGCCGGCGACCACGTCCTGATCGTCGACAGCGCCTACGAGCCGACGCGGTCGTTCGCCAACCGCTTTCTCAAGCCGTTCGGCGTCACGACGACCTTCTATCCGCCGACGGCGGACGTGGGCCCACTACTGCAGGACAATACCGCCGCGATCCTGATTGAGAGCCCCGGATCGCTGAGCTTCGAGGTCCAGGACGTGCCGGCGATCGTCGCCGCGGCCCAGGCGCGCAACGTCGCGACCGTCATGGACAACACTTGGGCGACGCCGCTGCTGTTCTCGCCGATCGCGCACGGCGTCGACTTCAGCGTGCAGGCGCTGACCAAATATACCGGCGGGCACAGCGACCTGATGATGGGGTCGGTGACGACGACGGCGAAGTGGTGGGGGCGGCTGAAGACGCGGTCGTACGTCCTCGGCTACTGCGTCGGCCCCGACGACGCCTATCTCGCGCTGCGCGGCCTCCGGACGCTCGGCCTCCGGCTCGACCGGCAGGGGGCGAGCGGGCTGACCGTCGCGCGCTGGCTTCAGGGGCATCCCGAGGTGGCGCGGGTGCTCCACCCGGCGCTGCCCGACGACCCCGGCCACGCGCTGTTCGTGCGCGACTTCGCTGGACCGTCGGGGCTGTTCGCCTTTGTCCTCCGGCGCGGCGAGCGGCGGCACACGGCGGCGCTGATCGACCATCTCGCGCACTTCGGCATCGGCTTCTCGTGGGGCGGATACGAAAGCCTGATCCTGCCGGTCGAGCTGGCCGGCATCCGCACCGCGACCGAGGCGAGCAAGGGCGGCCAGATCGTCCGGCTCAGCATCGGCCTCGAGGATCCGGTCGACCTGATCGCCGACCTCGCCGCCGGGCTCGACCGCTATGCCGCGCAGTTCGGAGAGGAGCAGCCATGACGTTCGACGATTATGCCGATCGCGACGCGACCGACCTTGCCGCGCTGGTCGCGGCGAAACAGGTGACGCCGGCCGAGCTGCTCGAGACCGCGATCGCCGCGACCGAGGTGGCGAATGCCGACCTCAACTTCATCGCCCAGCCGCTTCACGACCGCGCCAGAGCCCGCGCGGCGGAAGCGTTTGCGGGGCCGTTCGCCGGGGTGCCATTCCTCGTGAAGGACCTGCATCTGAACATCGCCGGCGAGCGGTCGGGCGAGGGCAGCCGGCTGTTCGACGGCTATGTCGCCGACCACGATTCGACGCTGTTCGAGCGCTTCGCCGCGGCCGGGTTCAACACGTTCGGCAAGACGACGACCCCCGAGTTCGGGCTGACCGTCACCACCGAGAGCCGCGCCTACGGCGTCACCCGCAATCCGTGGCACCGCGACCGCAGCGCCGGCGGGTCGAGCGGCGGCGCGGCGGCGGCGGTCGCGG
>CAHJWT010000079.1 GCA_903643075.1 Sphingomonadaceae bacterium
CGGCGCGAAGCTGCGGCCGAAGGCGCTCGCCAAGCTGATGCACATCTCGCCCGCGCTCGCCGACCTCAACGCCGCGCGCTTCCGCGACTTCGACCCCGGCGACGCGCCCGAGCGCGCCCGCCCGGCGCTGTTCACCTTCGCCGGCGACGTCTACACCGGCCTGCGCGGCCCCGACATGGACGCCGCGACCCGCGCCTTCGCCGACGACCACGTCCGCATCCTGTCGGGGCTGTACGGCGTGCTGCGCCCGCTCGACCGCATCCAGCCGTACCGCCTCGAGATGGGGACCGACTTCGGCCTCGGCCGCAAGAAGACGCTCTACGCCGTCTGGGGAGACCGCATCGGCCGCGCGCTGGCCGACGACCTCGCCGGCCACGCCGATCCGACGCTGATCAACCTCGCCAGCGTCGAGTATTTCGACGCCGTCGCGACCGCGAAGCTGCCCGGCCGCGTCCTCGCCATCGATTTCCGCGACGACCACGACGGCGACCTGCGCTTCAACACCTTCGTCGCCAAGAAGGCGCGGGGGAGCATGGCGCGCTTCGTCTGCGACCACCGCCTCGAAGCGCCAGCGGGGATGAAGGACTTCGCCGACGACGGCTACCGCTTCGACAAGGCCCGCTCGACCGACGACAGCTGGCTGTTCGTCCGCCCGGCGGGGCCGGTCGCCGGATCGAAATCGTCGGCGCGGTCGACCGCCCAATAGGCGAACGCCGCCGCCTGATGCCGCGCGAGATACGCCGCCGCCGCCGGCCCGGTGAACGTCCCGTCGTAATCGCGCCGCCCGACCCACCACCCCTGCCCCGGCAGCCGGTCGCTCGCGCGGACGACGAGGCACGCGAGCGGTGGCCGGCCCGCGCCGCGTTCGGCTGTGTCGATGTCGTCGAGCAGCTTGCAGAGGGCGCGCATTCGGGGGCGGGAGAAGGGATGGCCGAGGGCGTTCAGCGCCTCGGCATAGGTCAGCGCCGCCCCGGCGCGGGCGGCGGTGTGGAGGAGGGCGGTGAGGTGGTCCGGGTCGAAGCCGCTTGCCCCCGGACCGCTACGATCGATTGTGTATTCCATACATATCGTGCATACGGTGTAGCAACATCGGAGGCAATGATGCACAGCGCGCTACGAAGGATGGGCAACTCGACCGGGCTGATCGTGCCCAAGGCGGTGTTGCGCGAGGCGGGCGTCGAAAGCGGCACGACGCTCGACCTCGTCGTCGAGGACGGTCGCATCGTCGCCAGCCCGGTCCGCGATCACCCCCGCGCCGGCTGGGCCGAGGCGGCCGACGCCATCGCCGCCGACCCCGAGCCGGCCGACGAGGCGGCGTGGCGCGGATTCGCCAATGCCGGGGACGCCGACCTGACGTGGTGAAGCGCGGCGAGGTCTGGCTCTGCGCCCTCGACCCGACCGTCGGCAGCGAAATTCGCAAGACCCGCCCGTGCGTCGTCGTCTCGCCCGACGAACTCAACGGCCGCCTGCGCACAGTTATCGTAGCGCCGATGACGACGGGAAGTAGGCCTGCGCCATTTCGCGTGGCGGCGACGTTCCAAGGCAAAAAGGGGCTAGTCCTGCCGGATCAAATCCGCACAATTGACCACGACCGTTTTATCAAGAGACAGGGAATAGTTAATAATGATGTTCTTAAAAAGGTACTCGAAGTTCTGTCATCAATGTTCGCTTAATATGCCTATCCGCTTAGTGCAGGTTGATCGGGCGGTGGGGGGTTAATCATCGCTGCGGTGAGGCGATTCTGTGTCTGCAACGCTGTCGCGATGTCGCGCCAAGCACGTTGAGCATCTATCGCCAAATTATCGCGCTCAATTAGCCCACCGGCGGCATATGCGCTTGTCTGTATATCGGTTTCAGAGAGACCATAGCCGAGATATTGAAGAACGACAAATACGAGCGCCGTTTGCTTGCTCACAGTTAGAGCAAGATGTCTTTGCTCATTGTCGGGGAGCGGATTGAAGCGCACCACTTCGATATATTCTCGCCATGCCTTCATGATAGCGGCCTGTCTGTTAAACTCGATGGGGATGAGGTTGATCGCCTGAGAATACGCGGGATCACCAGCGAGATGGCGTGTGCTGACAAGCATGCGCATAGTTTGTATTTGTTGCTGACGGCGGTGACGTCGATCTTCCCGCCAAAGGGTAATCACTACGGCTACAACTGGGCCAGCTATAAGTGCAACAAGAGTTGCTAGATCAAGCGCTTTCCATCCCAAGTATAAATGATCGGGAGTAGGCACGTCCCCTCCAAGCACTAAAATCCTAATCCAAAGGTAGGTATAATGGCCCGGCGACGCTCGAACTTCTTTAGCACAGCGACATTGAATGATCCTCGTTGAGCCTTTTGTTTGGCATCCAGCCATTGGCAATGCACTTCTTCGCCTTCGACATGAGCAACGGTCATTGGGACGCCGCCAGAGCGCACAATGACGATCTCTCCTGGTTGAACTTCCACCCATTATCTCCTGACTAAAATGTGCATCATACCGTGTTAGGGACCATCTTTATAAAGAGACTTTTCTTACGAGGTGGCTTACTCCGCCGCCACCCCGATCATCACCCCCTGCGCATCATCCTCGTTCGCCGCGGCCACCCCCGCCGTCTGCGCCCCCCGGCGTCGGTCGAACGCCTCCCACACCTCGTTCCAGTTCCCCCGCGTCGCCGCCTTCGAATATTCGGTGGCGCGGGCCTCGAAGAAGTTGGCGTGTTCGACGCCGTTGAGGAGGGGGCTGAGCCACGGCAGGGGGTGGTCGTCGATCATGTAGATCGGCTTCATGCCGAGCTGCTTCAGGCGCCAGTCGGCGGTGAAGCGGACGTACTGCTTGATCTCCTTGGGCGTCATGCCGGTGACCGGGCCCATCTCGAAGGCGAGGTCGATGAACGCGTCCTCGAGGCGTACCGTCTTCATGCACACGTCAGCGATGTCGTCGCGGATGCGGCTGGTCAGGACGCCGGTCTCGGCGCAGAAGGCGTGGAACAGCTTGATGATGCCCTCGCAGTGAAGCGATTCGTCGCGGACGCTCCACGTCACGATCTGGCCCATGCCCTTCATCTTGTTGAAGCGCGGGAAGTTCATCAGCATCGCGAAGCTGGCGAACAGCTGCAGCCCCTCGGTGAAGCCGCCGAACATCGCGAGCGTCCGCGCGATGTCGGCATCGTTGTCGACGCCGAAGGTCGACATGTACTCGTGCTTGTCGCGCATCTCCTTGTAGTTGAGGAAGGCGCTGTACTCGCTCTCGGGCATGCCGATCGTGTCGAGCAGGTGGCTGTACGCGGCGATGTGGACCGTCTCCATGTTGCTGAACGCGGTCAGCATCATCTTGACCTCGGTCGGCTTGAACACGCGGCCGTACTTCTCGTGGTAGCAGTCCTGCACCTCGACGTCGGCCTGGGTGAAGAAGCGGAAGATCTGGGTGAGCAGGTTGCGCTCGTGCTCGCTGAGCTTCTGCGCCCAGTCACGGCAGTCCTCGCCGAGCGGCACCTCCTCGGGCATCCAGTGGATCTGCTGCTGGCGCTTCCAGAAATCGAACGCCCACGGGTATTCGAACGGCTTGTAGGTGTTGGAGGCTTTGAGGAGGGACATGGGGGTGGTCCTTGTTCTTCTTTCTGTCATCCCCGCGGAAGCGGGGGCCCATCTCCGGCGATCTCCGGGAGATGGGTCCCCGCTGCCGCGGGGATGACAGCGTGATTGGTTGCCGTCGTCGCCGCAAACGCCCGCCAGTAAGCGAGGGGGCCCGGTCCGCGCGTCGTGGAATGCGCCGACCCGGCCCCCTCACCCGCCAGCCGGAGCGCAGAGCCCCGGCCGGTCCCGCGGCTTCCACCGCGGGGATGCCCTACTGACAGGCAAGGCATTCGTCGTAGTCCTTGGCCTCGACCTCGATCTGCTTGAGCTCGGGCGTGTTGTCGGCCTCGACCCCGCCGGCGAAGCCGGCGCGCTGGATCGACTTCGACCGCAGATAGTAAAGCGACTTGATGCCGAGTTCCCACGCGCGGAAGTGGAGCATCAGCAGGTCCCACTTCTCGACGTCGGCGGGGATGAACAGGTTGAGGCTCTGCGCCTGATCGATGTACGGTGTCCGGTCGCCGGCGAGTTCGAGGAGCCAGCGCTGGTCGATCTCGAACGCGGTGCGGAACACCGCCTTCTCGTCCGCCGTGAGGAAGTCGAGGTGCTGGACCGACCCGCCCTGCTCGAGGATCGAGTTCCACACGTTGTCGCTGTTCTTCGCCTTGGCGGTCAGCACCTTCTCGAGGAACGGATTGCGGATCGAGAAGCTGCCCGACAGCGTCTTGTGGGTGTAGATGTTCGCCGGGATCGGCTCGACGCAGGCGCTGGTGCCGCCGGTGATGATGCTGATGCTCGCGGTCGGGGCGATCGCCATCTTGCAGCTGAAGCGTTCCATGACGCCGGCGTCGGCGGCGTCGGGGCACGCCCCGCGCTCGGCGGCGAGGTGCATCGACGCCTCGTCGACCTGGGCACGGATGTGGCGGAAGATCTTGAGGTTCCACGACTTCGCCATCGCGCCCTCGAACGCGATGCCGCGCGCCTGGAAGAAGCTGTGCAGCCCCATGACGCCCAAGCCGACCGAGCGCTCGCGCGCGGCGGCATAGGCGGCGCGCTCCATCCCCGGCTCGGCGCGGGCGATGTAATCGGTCAGCACGTTGTCGAGGAAGCGCATGACGTCCTCGATGAAGCGCCGGTCGCCCTGCCACTCGTCCCATAGTTCGAGGTTGAGGCTCGACAGGCAGCAGACCGCGGTACGGTCCTTGCCGTACTGGTCGCGCCCGGTCGGCAGCGTGATCTCGCTGCACAGGTTCGACGTCGAGACGCGCAGGCCGACGTCGCGCTGGTGCTTGGGCATGGCGTCGTTCACGTGGTCGATGAAGACGATGTAAGGCTCGCCGGTCGCCAGCCGCGTCTCGACCAGCTTGGTGAACAGGCCGCGCGCATCGACGGTCGCACGGACGTCGCCGGTCTTCGGGCTGACCAGCGGCCATTCGCTGCCGGCACGAACCGCTTCCATGAACTTGTCGGTGACGAGGACGCCGTGGTGGAGGTTGAGGGCCTTGCGGTTGAAGTCGCCGCTGGGCTTGCGGATTTCGAGGAATTCCTCGATCTCGGGGTGGTTGATGTCGAGGTAGACCGCCGCCGAGCCGCGACGCAGCGATCCCTGGCTGATCGCCAGCGTCAGCGAGTCCATCACCCGGACGAAGGGAATGATGCCGCTGGTCTTGCCGTTGAGGCCGACCGGCTCGCCGATGCCGCGGACGTGGCCCCAATAGGTGCCGATGCCGCCGCCGCGCGCCGCCAGCCAGACGTTCTCGTTCCACGTCGCGACGATGTCGTCGAGGCTGTCGCCGACACTGTTGAGGTAACAGCTGATCGGCAGGCCGCGGCCGGTACCGCCGTTCGACAGGACCGGAGTCGACGGCATGAACCACAGCTTCGAGATATAGTCGTACAGCCGCTGCGCGTGGGGCGCGTCGTCGGCATAGGCGGCGGCGACGCGGGCGAACAGGTCCTGGAACGACTCGCCGGGCAGCAGGTAGCGGTCGTTGAGCGTCTCGCGGCCAAAATCGGTCAGCAGCGCGTCGCGGTCGCGGTCGACGGCGACCGGGAAGGCCCACGGCTGGACCGTCGTCGACGGCTGCGGCGCGGTGCGCGGCTCGACGCGGACAAGATCGGGATGAACCGGCTCGGATCGCGGCGATGAATCGCCGGTGTCGACGGGTCGGTCCATCACGCTTGCGTCGCTGAACGTCATCTCTCGCTCCATTTTCGCCGCCGTCACCGACATCTTGCCGATCGCGACGATTAAGCCAATGTTCTTTTTTCGTTCTCCCGGCTCTGAAGCGGGCGCGACGCGGCGGATAAATCGTTCCGTCACCATCGCTTGTGTCCGCCCCCGGATCACCGGCTACAGATAGTGCCTGAAACCTGCCGAGACACAAGCGGAATGTAGGGATTTCGCAGGTCGCCAGCAAGGTCAACGGCTTGGCCGGAGAACCTCGATCGCCAAGCGAAAGGCGGGTCGATGCCGGCGAACCGGCGGGGCCAGCTTGCTCCCCGGCGTCAACGCCGGGGCGGCCGATTCGTCCCCGTCGCCAGCGCGCGCTCGACCGCGGTGAACGCCGAATCGGCGGCGCGCGACGCCGGGACCGCTACCGCCGTCGCGACGAAGGCCACTCCCCGTGTGCCGTCGAGCCAAAGGCCCGAGCGGACGTGGAACGCCTCGCCGGCGTGGCCGACGTAGCGCTGACCGTCGCCGAACAGACTGTCGGGACAGCCCGCGACCGACCCCAGCACTTCCATGCCAAGGCCGTAGGCGCAGTAGAAGCCGTCTTCGCTGTCGCCGTTGCGGCCGTCGAAGCGCCACTGCGGGGTGCGCATCGCGGCGATGCTCGCCGGGGTGAGCAAGCGGACGCCGTCGACCGCGCCGTCGCGGAGGAGGAGGCGGCCGATCGTCGCCAGCCCCGCGGCCGAAATGCGCAGGCCGCCCTGCGGGCTGAACACCGCGCCGTTGGTGCCGGGGACATAGGCGGCGAGGTCGCACCGCGCCGCGTCGACGCGGTTGACGCCGGCGCAGTCGGGGCGGCGGCCGCGGAGGTCGTCCTTGACCGCGACGCCGCGATCGTCGGTCAGCACCGCGGCGCGCGCCACGGCGCGGTCGCTGCACGTCGCCCAGTTATAGCACGCGTCGAGGCCCAGCGGAGCCAGCACCAGCCGCGCCATCAGCCGGTCGAACCGTTCGCCGGTCACCGCCTCCATGACCTCGGCAGCAACGGGAAAGTTGTAGTTGGCATAGCGAAACCACGTCCCCGGGGCGTGGGGACTCCAGTTGGCCGGGCCGATCGCGTCCCGCAGCCGGCGGCCGAGCGGCACGGCATAATCGTCGCCGGCGTCGACCAGCCCCGAGGTGTGCGACAGCAGGTGGCGCAGCGTCACCGGCGTGCCGGGAAATGCCGGGTTGCGCAGCCGCCAGCCGAGATAGCCCGACACGTCGCGGTCGAGATCGAGTGTCCCCACCTCGACCAGCCGCATGACGGCGATCGTCGTGACCAGCTTCGATACGCTGGCGACGCGGACCGGCGTGTCGGCGGTGAAGGCGCGGCGGGGTGCGGCGCGACCATGGGCGGTCTGCGACACGATCCCGACGGCGGTGAACGCGACGCGGGCATCGCCGCCGGGCCGCGTCGCGCAAGCGGCGACAAGAAGCCCGGCAACCACGCTTGACCTCAGACGTAATATGGCTAAGTTTCTGACCAACCGCGGGGAGACCGTGCCATGACCGTCGTCAACGTCCTCGAAGCCAAGACCAACCTGTCACGCCTGATCGCCGAAGTCGAGGCGGGTGGCGAGGTCGTCATCGCGCGTCATAACAAGCCCGTCGTCCGCCTCGTCCCGGCCGATGCGCTGGCAGCCGCTGCGGGCGGCGTCGCCGAACCCGCGCTGACGTGGGCGGCCCCGACCCCGGCGATGCCATTTCGCGTGCCGGGCCGTCTCAAGCAATCGACGCTTCCCGGTGGCCCCAAGCGTTTGCCGGGGTCGCTGAAGGGGCTGATCAAGTGGGACGATCGCTTCAACGATCCGCTGCCCGACGACGAGTTGCGCCTATGGAACGGGGAGGGGGATTGAACCTCCTCCTCGACACGCATGCCCTGCTCTGGTGGCTGCTCGACAGCCCGCGTCTGTCGCGCCGGGCGCGGGCATTCGTCGGCGACGCCGACACGATCTTCGTCAGCGCGGTGTCGGCGATGGAGGTCTGTACGAAGCATCGTCTCGGCAAGCTGCCCGAAGCCGCGCTGCTCGCCCACGAGTTCGGTGCGCGCATCGCTGCCGCGCGGCTGACCGAGCTGCCGCTGACCGCGCGGCACGCCCAGCTCGCCGGCAACCTCAATATCGCCGCCAAGGACCCGTTCGACCGGATGCTGATCGCCCAGTCGATCATCGAAGGTATCCCGCTGATCTCGAACGAGGCAGTGTTCGAGTCGTTCGGGGTCAATCGCGTCTGGTAGCCGAGGTCGGACCATTCCGGCGCGCGATCGGAGCGCACCGATCCAGCCCCCGCGTTACGCCGGTCCGACCCTGAAGGCGGCGAGCTTGTTGCCGTCGGGATCGCGGAAATAAGCCCCGTAGAACGCCTGCGACCCCTCCTCCCCGCGCACGCCCGGGGCACCTTCATCGGTGCCGCCAAGCGCCAGCGCCTTGGCGTGGAGCGCGTCGACCTTGGCGCGGTCGTCCATCACCAGCGCGATCATCATGCCGTTGCCGACCGTCGCCGGCTGGCCGTCATATGGCGCGCCGACCGCGATCATCGGCTTGGCCCAATCGATGCCATAGGCGACCGCGCCGGTCGGGAACGTCATCAGCCGCCCCGCTCCGACGGCGGCGAACAAGCCGTCGTAGAAGGCCGTCGCGCGTGCCACGTCATTGCTGCCGACCATCGCATAGCCGATCATGTCGTTCCTCCCCCTAGAGTTATCGTCACGCCGGCACACGTCAGATGACATCGATCCACCGAAATACAGTCACACCGCCGTCCGCCACAGCGCCTGGCCCGAGAAGTTGAGCCGCTGCGGCCGCCCGGCGATCGGCCGGTCGAACCACAGCCGCTCGTTCGAATCGGCCATCCGCCAGCTGCCGTCGGCGCGGGTCAGCGGCCCCGCCCCGTCCATTGCCAGGATATCACCGTGCGCGACGATCTCCACCCCGCCGGCCCACGGGTCGTTCGACTCGTAGCTGCCGACGAGCGCGGCGAGCGCCGGCGGCACCGCCGGCTGCGCCACCGCCGCGTCGCGGCCGAACAATGTTCCGCCGTACCACAGCCGCTCGCGGTGATCGCCGTCGAAGGCGAGCGCGTGGGCATCGCGACCCGCAAGATCGCTGACGAAAATGCCCGGGCTCGCCGCCTTGACCCGCCCGCGGCGACCGCCCTCGGTCAGCGTCAGCGTCGTCCCATCGGCGGCGAGGATCAGCACCTCGCCGCGCGGCCCGACGAAGCGACCGGCGAAGTCGCCCGCCTTATCGATCGGCGCGATCGTGACGAGCGGCTTCGGCGCCGGCAACGCACTACCCGCCGCAACCGCGCGCAGCAGCCGCACGCCGTGCGATGCGACCGCGCGCGGACGGTAGCCGGTGCCGCCGATGTTGACGCTGGCGAAGCACCCCGCCCCGCTCGCCCGGTCGACGTAGACCGCCGAGCTGAATACGATCATCCCCCCGGTGTGGTGGAAGCACGGCGCACTGTCGACATTCACCGTCGCCAGCCCGTTGGCGTAGCGCGCGCCCTTGCCGAAGTCGCCCGTGTCGATCACCGGCGTCGCGAACCGCTTTGCCAGCGCGGGCGGGAACAGCGGCGCGCCGTCGCCCTGCGCCAGCCGGCCGAGGAAGGCGACGTAGCGGAGCATGTCGGCGCTCGTCGCCGCGACCGAACCGGCGGCGCGGTCGACGTCGAGCCACGGTCCTTCAGCAAGCGGCGCCTGCGGGAACCACGCCGCATCGCCGCGGAACGGGACATAGCCGCGTGGGTAGCGCGCGCGGTCGGCGGTGCGGATCACCGGCATTGCGGTCGTCATGCCGAGCGGCGTCAGCACCAGCGTCTCGATCGCCCGGTCGAAGCGCATCCCCGACGCGCGCTCAACGACAAAAGCGAGCATGTCGTAGCCGGCGTTGCTGTACGAGAAATGCTGCCCCGGCGGCGTCGCCGACCAGAGCACACCGCCGGGCACATCGGGGAAGACCGGCGAATCGTCGGGCAGCCCGGCCGAATGGTTAAGGATCTGCGCCAGCGTGATCGACCGGTCGGCAAGCCACAGCTCGGGGACGACGCGCACCGCCGGCGCATCGAGGTCGACCTTGCCCTGGCCCGCGAGCGCGAACAGCGCCATCGCCACAACCGACTTCGAGATCGACCCGATCTGGAACAGCATCTCGCTCCGCACCGGCTCGCGGCCAACGACAGCGTCACCGAGCGCCAGCGTCGCCGTCTGCCCGTCGGCGGCGCGAACCGCGACCGTCATCCCCGGAAAGCCCTGCGCGGCAAGGTCGGCGGCAGCGAACTCGGCGAGCGCGTCGACCGCCGCGCGGAACGTCGGCGTCGCGTTCGGAGCGACGATCGTTGCCGCCCGCCCCGCCGCGGGCACCACCGCCGCTCCCGCCA
>CAHJWT010000080.1 GCA_903643075.1 Sphingomonadaceae bacterium
CGTCGCCGTTCGCGGTGAGCGCCTCGACCCGCCAGCGGCCAGGGTCGCGCGCGATCAGGTCGAGCGTCGACGCGCCGACCGACCCGGTCGCGCCGAGGACGGTGATGCCGCGGGGCGTCATGCGCCGAGCGCCACCGCCAGCGCGGCGACCACTGCGACGGGAACGAGGCCGTCGATCCGGTCCATCACGCCGCCATGACCGGGCAGCAGATTGCCCGAATCCTTCACACCCGCGCGCCGCTTCAGCCAGCTTTCGAACAGGTCGCCACCGATCGCGACGCACGATAATCCAGCCCCGGTCAGCGCCGCCCGGGCACCGATCGCCGCCAGCGTCGCGTCGCCGCCGAAGGAGTCGAACCCGGCGCGGACATACGCGATGCCGCCAATGCCGGCGACGATCGCCGCCGCCGCGACCCCGCCGGCCACGCCGGCCCACGTCTTGTTCGGGCTGATCGCCGGCGCGAGACGCGGTCCGCCGATCGCGCGGCCGGCGAAATAGGCACCGATATCGGTGGTCCACACCACGACGAACAACCAAGCGACGACGAACAGCCCGTCGGGCAGGCTCCGCAGCCATAGGAGCGCCACCATCGGCAGGCCGCAGTAAAGCATGCCCGCAGCCAGCCGAACGGCATGCCGCCGGGCGACGCCCCGCACGAACAGGCCGAGACCGCCCGCGGCGACGCCGAGCGCGATGATCCCGTCGAGCGCCGACCACCGGATCGTCACCACGCCGGCGACGGCGAGCGCGATCAGGCAGGCCAGTCCTACGCCGCGCCGGACGCCGTGCATGACATTCCATTCGCTGCTCATCAGGAGCACGGCGGCGGCGACCAGCGCCGTGAAGGCGATCCCCCCCGCCCACGTCGCCGCGACCGCGACGGCGGCGAGCACCGCGCCGACCACCACGCGCCGCGTCAGCTCGCCCGAAGCGCGCCCCGCGACGCGCGGCGTCACCTCAACGGCCGCCATAGCGCCGGTCGCGCTGACCGAAGGCGGCGACCGCGCGTTTCAGCGACTCCCCGCCGAAATCGGGCCACAGCTCGTCGGTGAAGACCAGCTCGGCATAGGCCGACTGCCACAGCAGGAAGTTCGACAGACGCTGCTCGCCGCTGGTGCGGATGACGAGGTCGGGCGGCGGCAGGCCGGCGGTGTCGAGCCGCGCCTCGATCGCGGCGGGATCGATCGCGTCGGGTGCCAACGTCCCCGACGCCGCCTCGGCCACCATCGCCCGCGCGACCCGGACGATCTCGTCGTGCGAGCCGTAGTTGAGCGCGAGGACCAGCGTCATCCGGGTGTTCGCCGCCGTCAGCGACCGCGCCTGCTCGAGCATCGCGACGACGTCGCTGCTGAGCGCCGCCGTGTCGCCGATGAAGCGCAGCCGCACCCCGTTCGAGTGAAGCTCGGCGATCTCGGTGCGAAGATAGTGGCGGAGAAGCCCCATCAGATCGCTGACCTCGTCGGCCGGACGCCGCCAGTTTTCGCTCGAAAAGGCGTAGAGCGTCAGCACTTCGATACCGAGGTCGGGGGCCGCCTCGATTGTCCGCCGCACCGCCTCGACGCCCTTGCGATGCCCCATGACGCGCGGCAGGTGGCGCGCCTTCGCCCAACGGCCGTTGCCATCCATGATGATCGCGACGTGGCGGGGACCCGCCGGTGTCCCAGCGGCAGGGCGCGGCCGCGCCCCCGCGTCGGTCGGCACCGCGCGTTCGCGATCGACCTTCGGGGCCGCGCGCAAGCTCACTTGCCGAGGATTTCCTTTTCCTTCGCCCCCGAGACCGCATCCATCTCGGCGGTGATCTTGTCGGTCGTCTTCTGGACCTCGGTCTCGAGGCGCTTCTGCTCGTCCTGACTGATGTCGCCCTTCTTCTCGGCCGCCTTCAGCCCTTCCATGCCGTCGCGGCGAACGTTCCTGACCGCGATCTTCGCCTTTTCCGAATATTGCGACGCAAGCTTCGCCAGCTCCTTGCGTCGGTCCTCGGTCAGGTCGGGGATCGGCAGGCGGAGCGTCTGGCCGTCGACGATCGGGTTGAGGCCGAGGCCCGCGGCGCGGATCGCCTTGTCGACGAGCTGGACGTTCGACTTGTCCCACACCTGGACGGCGAGCATCCGGGCGTCGGGCGCGGTCACCGTCGCGACCTGGCTCAGCGCCATGTTCGCGCCGTAGACCTCGACTGCGACCCGGTCGAGGAGCGAGGTCGACGCGCGGCCGGTGCGCAAGCCGCCAAGGTCGCTCTTGAGCGCCTCCACCGCCGAGTTCATCCGCCGGTCGAGGTCGGCCTTGTGTGCCGTCGGATCGAACACAGCCATCGTCTACTCCCCTTCCCCGCCGACCGTCGTCGACACGCCCTCGCCCGCGAGGACCGCCGTCAGGCTGCCCTCGGCACGGATGTTGAACACCACGATGGGAATGCTGTTGTCGCGGCACAGCGCCACCGCGGCCGCATCCATCACCTTGAGATTATCGGCAAGGACCTTGCCGAAGCTCAGCTTCTCGTAGCGCGTCGCCGTCGGCACCTGCTTGGGATCGGCGTCGTAGACGCCGTCGACGCTCGTCCCCTTGAACAGCGCGTCGCACCCCATCTCCGCGGCGCGCAGCGCGGCGGCGGTGTCGGTGGTGAAGAACGGGTTGCCGGTGCCGGCGGCGAAGATCACCACCCGGCCCTTCTCCATGTGCCGTTCGGCGCGCCGCCGGATGTACGGCTCGCACACGCTCGCCATCGGGATCGCTGACTGGACGCGAGTGTCGACGCCCACCTGCTCGAGCGCGTTCTGTACCGCCAGCGCGTTCATCACGGTAGCCAGCATTCCCATATAATCGGCGCTCGCCCGATCGAAGCCCTTCGCCGCCGCCGCCAGCCCGCGGAAGATGTTGCCGCCGCCGACGACAAGGCACAGCTGGTAGCCGGCATCGCGCGCACGCTTCACCTCGGAGGCGATCCGCGCCGTCTCGGCCGGGTCGATGCCGTACTGGCCCGACCCCATCAACGCCTCGCCCGACAGCTTGAGCAGGATGCGCTTGTACGCTGGGGCGGCCATGGACGGGGGTGTTACTCCGGGAAGCGGAACGGCGCTAGGGCCGCGGGCGGAGGAAAGCCGCCGTGCTGGTTGTCATCCCGGCGCAGGCCGGAATCCATCGCCGCCAACGCGCGAGTTGATGGATCCCGGCCTGCGCCGGGATGACAATATACTCAGGCCGTCGGCTCGGGCTCGGGCTGCTTGACCCCCGACGCCGCCGCGACCTCGGCGGCGAAATCGGTCGCCGCCTTCTCGATCCCCTCGCCAAGCTGGAAGCGGACGAACTCGGTCACCGCGATCGGCGTGCCTGCGGCCTTGGCGGCGGCGGCGATGACATCGCCGACCTTCGACTTGCCGTCGATGACGAAGACCTGGGTCAGCAGCGCATTCTCCTGCCGGTACTTCTTGACCCCGCCTTCGATCATCTTCTCGACGATCTCGGCCGGCTTGCCCGACGTGCTCGCCTTCTCGCGGGCGATGCCGCGCTCGCGCTCGACCACCGCCGGATCGAGCCCGGTCTCGTCGAGCGCCAGCGGGTTCGCCGCCGCGATGTGCATCGCGATCTGCTTGCCGAGTGCCTCGAGCGTTGCCGCCGGCGCCGACGACTGGAGCCCGACGAGGACGCCGATCTTGCCGAGGCCGCTCGTCACGGCGTTATGGACGTACGAGATGACGACGCCCTCGCTGACCTCGACGATCTTCGCTCGACGCAGCGACTGGTTCTCGCCGATCGTCGCGATGTTGTGGGTCAGGACATCCTTTACGCTCATCCCGTCGCGCTCGGGGTAGAGCGCGGCGAGGAGCAGCTCGACGTCCTCGCCGTGGGTGTGCGCCATGCCGGTGACGGTGCGGACGAAGCTCTGGAACTGGTCGTTCTTGGCGACGAAGTCGGTCTCCGAGTTAACCTCGACCGCCGCCCCCTTCGTTCCCGCCGTCGTGACGCCGACGAGGCCCTCGGCCGCCGTCCGCCCCGCCTTCTTCGCGGCCGAGGCGAGGCCCTTGGTCCGCAGCCAGTCGACCGCGGCCTCCATTTCGGCCCCGGTCTCGTTCAGCGCCTTCTTGCAGTCCATCATGCCCGCGCCGGTGCGGTCGCGCAGGTCCTTGACCATGCTCGCGGTGATATCGGCCATGGAGTTTCTCCCACTTGATCACATGGTGTCATCCCGGCGAACGCCGGGATCCATGACCTCAAACGTATGAGTTGATGGATCCCGGCCGTCGCCGGGATGACGATATAAAGCTAGGCTTCGACGCCCTCGGGCTCGGCCAGCACCGCCGCGGTCGCGACCTCGACCGCCTGCGCGGCGACTTCGGTGTCGGGCAGCGGCGCGACGTGGACGCCGACGCCGCCGAGCGCCTCGACCATCGTCTCGGGCAGTGGCTCGGCGTGGACGGGCTCGACGTGGGCGAACTCCATCGGCGGCTCGTCCAGCGCGCCGAGGTCGATCCCCTGGCTCGCCTGACGCCCCTGCCGCGCCTCGATGATCGTGTCGGCGATCGCGTTGCAATAGAGCAGGATCGCGCGGCTCGCATCGTCGTTGCCCGGGACCGGGAAGGCGATACCGCTCGGATCGGTATTAGTGTCGAGGACGGCGATGACCGGGATGCCGAGCGTGGCGGCTTCCTTGATCGCAAGCTCCTCCTTGTTGACGTCGATGACGAAGATGATGTCGGGCAGCCCGCCCATGTCGC
Source organism: Sphingomonadaceae bacterium (assembly GCA_903643075.1). Classification (GTDB taxonomy): domain Bacteria; phylum Pseudomonadota; class Alphaproteobacteria; order Sphingomonadales; family Sphingomonadaceae; genus Polymorphobacter_B. The sequence continues at coordinate 4,711 of CAHJWT010000080.1, forward strand.
GGATGCCGCCGAGGCTGAGCTCGAACTTGTCGCGCTCGCGGGTCAGCTTGAGGACCTCCTTCTTGGTCAGCCCGGCGGTGTCGCTCGACAGCTGCTCCTCGAGCACCTTGAAGCGCTTGATCGACCCCGAGATCGTCTTCCAGTTGGTCAGCATTCCGCCGAGCCAGCGGTGGTTGACGTAGAACTGCCCCGACCGCCGCGCGGCCTCGGCGAGCGGGTCCTGCGCCTGGCGCTTCGTCCCGACGAACAGGACCTTGCCGCCGCTGGCGATGGTGGCGCGGACGAAGTCGAGCGCGCGCGCCAGCAGCGGCACGGTCTGCGACAAGTCGATAATGTGGACGCCGTTGCGGTCGCCGAAGATGTACGGCTTCATCTTCGGATTCCAGCGGTGGGTCTGGTGGCCGAAGTGGGCGCCGGCTTCCAACAGCTGCGCCATCGAGACGACGGGGGTCGCCATGGTCTTGTCTCCTCTATCCGGTTGTGCCGCCGCAGGGGGTGTAACGGCCAAGGCCGGCACCGGACGGGTTGCCCCTGCGTGAGTGGTTGACGTGAGGTGGCGCGCTTAACCGAGTGCGCCCCCGAAGGCAAGCCTCACCCGTTCTTTGCCACCCATGCGGTGATCGCCGGCAGCCGTTCGCGGATCACCTTGACGCGGTAGGTGATCGCCGCCGCCGCGGTGTCGGCGTCGCGCCGCGAATCCGGCTTGAGGTACTTGTCGGCATAGGCCCTGATCTTGCCGACCATCGCCGGATCGGTGGAGCCGGTCGCGAGCGCGGGAAAGAAGCGGCTGCGCGACGGCGCGTCGACCAGCTTGTCGACGGCGTCGACGTGCGCAAGCGCGAAGTCATACGCCATCTCGGGGAAGCTGTCGGCGACGTCGCGGAGGAGCTCGGCGCTGATCGTCACCCCAGGCTCGTCGGTCAGCGCGAGATCGAGCGCGCGCTGGGCCAATGCTGGGTCGGCGGCGCTGGCGAGGGCGTCGTAGAGGGCGCGCTTGACCAGCGGCGTCTTCTCGGCGGCCGCGGCCCGGTGGAGCGCGTCCCACGTCGCCGTGTCGGCGTTCGTCGCGACCACGTCGAGCACCGACTTGCGGATCGCCCCGGGCGCGGCGGCGGGGTCGCTGTCGCGCGCGGCGAAGCGCCGTCGAGCCTCGGCGATGACCTCGGCATCGCCAAAACGGCCGAGCGCCGCGATGAGGGTGTTGCGCAGGTTGGCGACCGGCGCCGCCTCGCCGGGACGCGCGGCCCAGCCGATCGCCGCGAACGCCGGATGGAGGTGACCGATGGCAAAGGTGCGGAAGCTCGCGCGCGCGGCCGCATCGCCGCGCAGGTAATAGTCGATCGACGAGAAGACCTGCGCGATCTTGGCGACGATCTTGGGGTCGGCCGACGCGGGTGTCGCGCGGGCAAGGTCGAGGACATCGGATGCCGGCTGATACCCGCCCAGGCCGAGCGCCCACGCGTCGGACATGATGCCGAGCTGGTCGATCGCGCGCACCTGCGCGAAGCTGCCGCTTAAGGTGGCGAAGGCCGCCGGCGCGTAGAGCGTGCGATAATAGCCCGCCTGCCCCGCATTGACGACGACCGGCGCGCAGCCGCCGACGGTCAGCGACCCCTTGCCGCCGGTCACGACGGTCTGCCCCGGCGTGCCGCCGAGCGTCGCCGCCGTGACCGGCACTGGCCACGCGAGCGGCGGCTTGTCGGGCCGGTCCTTGCTGTATTCGCCCTGCGTCAGCGTCAGGTTGGTCTTGCCACCGGCGCACGTGGCGGCGACGCGGATCAGCGGCACTCCCGGCTGCAATGTGAAGCGATGGGCGATCTCGGTGATCGGCCGGCCCGGCGACACCGCGTCGATCTCGCGCCACAGGTCGTCAGTCACCGTGTTACCGTAGGCATGCTTGGCGATGTAGCGGCGGACACCGGCCCGCCACACGTCGGACCCGGCGTAATCCTCGAGCATCCGAATGACCGACTCGCCCTTGGCATAGGTGATCGCGTCGAACGCTTGGCTCGCCTGCTCGACGGTGGCGACATGCTGGACGATCGGGTGCGTCGTCGCCAGTGAATCGCGGCTCTCCGCGCCTTCGCGGATGTCGACCGCGGCGAGCTTGGTGTTCCACTCGGGGTGGAGCTTCGCCGTCGTCCGCGATTCCATCCACGACGCGAAGCCCTCGTTGAGCCACAGGTCGTCCCACCACGCCATCGTCACGAGGTCGCCGAACCACTGGTGGGCGGTCTCGTGCGCCGCGGTAGTGAAGGCGCGCTCCTTGTCGGCCTGGGTCGAGATCGTGGGATCGAGGATGATCGACCGCTCGAAGGTGAAGATCGCCCCCCAGTTCTCCATCGCGCTGAAGAACTGGCTGCTCCCCGGCGCGGCGATGTTGTCGAGCTTGGGCAGCGGGAAGGGAACGCCGAAATAGTCGTTGTATTCGTTGAGCACGGCGACGTCGCTGTCGAGGATGAAGCGCCCCTGCGCCGCCTTGCCCGTCTGGGTGATGATGCCGATCTCGGTCGGCCCGGCCTTGGCGGTGATCCGCTCGAAGTCGCCCAGCGCGAAGAACAGCAGGTAGGTCGACATCTTCGGCGTCTCGGGAAACGCGACGAGCGCCTTGCCCCCGCCGAGGTCCTTGGTCGACGCCGCCGGCAGGTTGCTCACCGCCGTCTGTCCGCTCGGGACGGTCGCGGTCAGGGTGAAGGTCGCCTTGTATGCCGGTTCGTCCCACGACGGGATCAGACGGCGCGCGTCGCTGTTCTCGAACTGGGTGTAGAGCGCGCGCTTCTTGCCTCCGGGCGTGTCGTAGTCGAGCGCGAACAGCCCGTTCGCCTGCGTCCCGATCTTGCCGCGATAGTCGATCGACAGGGTGTAGCGGCCCGGCGCGATCGCGTTCGCAAAGGTGAAGGTCGCCGTCTGCGCGTCGGCGTCGACCTTGACCGTTGGCGCGGCGGCGATGCCGCTGAGCGCGACCCGGTCGAAACTCAAGTCGGCGGCATCGAGCGTGATGGTCGCCGTCGGCGCGAGCACCTCGACCGCGATCCCGACCTTGCCGGTGAAGGTCATGGCGGCGGCGTCGGGCGTGATCGCGACAGCGTAACGGTTCGGCCGCACCGTGCGCGGCAACTGCGTCGTGACCTCGGCGGCCAGCGGCGCGGCGAGCGCAATCACGGCGGCAGTGGCGAGCAGACGGATCATGGCAACCCCCAAATCGATTAACCATCGTCTTCGCGCCAAACACGCGATCGTGCAATGGCGGGCCGTCGCTCGCCTCGCCTTTCGCCTGACGCCAAAGCGTAATATCGACGTGCGATGCGAGGGTCGCGACCGGGGAGAAGTGACGTGATCCGAACGTTATTACACCGGCTTGGCGTGATCGCGCTGCTCGCCGCCGCCCCCGTCGCCGCGACGACCGCGCCGCCCCCGCCGAAGCTGATCGTCGCGATCTCGGTCGACCAGTTCTCCGCCGCGCTGTTCGACCAGTATCGCGGCCGCTTCGCCGGCGGGCTGAAGAAGCTCCAGGCCGGCGTGGTCTTTCCCAACGGCTATCAGAGCCACGCCGCGACCGAGACCTGCCCCGGCCACTCGACCCTGCTGACCGGCCGCCACCCGTCGGCGACCGGCATCGTCGCCAACGGCTGGTACGACCGTGCCGCGTCGGCCGCGGTCTACTGCCTCGCCGACCCCGCCGGCCCCGTTCCCGGCCGCCCCGACGCGCCGCGCGGGCCGGCGAACCTCAAGGTGTCGACGCTCGGCGAATGGCTCAAGGCGGCGAACCCGGCGAGCCGGACCTTCGCCGTGTCGGGCAAGGACCGCGGCGCGATCACTATGGCCGGTCACGGGGCCGACGGCACCTTCTGGTGGGACGACACCCTCGGCGGCTTCACGACCTACGTCCCCGCTGGCACGACCGAGGCGGCACGGCTCGCGCCGGTCGCCGGGTTCAACAAGGCGCTGTTCGCCAAATGGCTAAAAGTCGCCCCGGCGTGGACCCAGCTCGACCTGCGCTGCTCGGTCGGCAAGGGCGCGCACAAGTATGGCGGCCTGACCATCGACCACGAAATCCCGCCGCCGGGATGGACCGCGCCGCCGTCGGGGACGATGTTCGTCGCCGACCCTGATTTCCGCAAGTGGTTCCGCGCGACGCCGATGTACGACCAGATCGCGCTCGACCTTGCGGCCCAGCTGATCGACACGCAAAAGCTCGGCCGCGGCCCCGCCCCCGACGTCCTCGCGGTCAGCCTGTCGGCGACCGACTATGTCGGCCACCGCTACGGCGCCGAAAGCCCCGAGCAGTGCGACAACCTCGCCCACCTCGACGCCGCGCTCGGCGCGTTCCTCGCCAAGCTCGAGGCGCTCAAGCTTCCGGTCGTCGTTGTCCTCACCGCCGACCACGGCTCGATCGACACCGCCGAGCACGCGGCCGATGAGGGGGTGCCCGCCGCGCGGGTCAACGGCGACGCGTTCGTCCAGTCGGTCGGGACGGCGGTCGCGGCAAAGCTGAAGCTCGACTACAACCCGCTCGCCGGCGACCCGTACGAGATCTACGTCGTGCCGTTTGGAGACGACAGCCCGAAGGAGGTCCGCCGCATCACCGAGGCGGCGGTCGCCGAACTCCGGTCGCGGCCCGAGGTCGTCGCGGTCTACACTCAGGCCGAGGCACTCGCCGCGCTGCCGCCGAAGGGGCTGCCGGCCGACGAGATGACGCCGCTCCAGCGCATCGCCGAATCGACCGACCGCGAGCGCTCTGGCGACATCATGGCGGTGCTGCAACCGTACACGACGCTCGGTGAGCCGCAGGCGCTCGGCGACACGATCGGCGGCCACGGCAGCCTATGGAACTACGACCGCCGCGTCCCGATCCTGTTCTGGTGGCCGGGAGCCGAAGGCTTCGAGCAGCCGGTCCCCGTCGAGACGGTCGACATCGCGCCGACCCTCGCCGCGCTCGCGGGCGTTACGCCGCCGGTGGTCGACGGCCGCTGCCTCGACCTCGACCGCACGGCGACGACAACCTGCCCCAATCAATAAGACGCCGTCATCCACCTGAGCGGCGTGGCCTTTGATCTTTTCGTGGCTTCGTGGCTTGTGTGATCCCTTCTTACTTCGGGAACGATAAGAGGATTCACACGAAGCCACGAAGGCACGAAGAAGAGATGAGGTGGTAGACCGACGGGCGTTGTAGTGGCTGAATTAGGGGTCGATCGCGGCCAGCGTCGCCGCCGCCACCCCGCGGACGCGCTCGACTTTGGCGACGGTCTCGCGGTCGATCGCGAAATCGCTGCCGAGCAGCAACGTCGCGCGCGAGCCCGCCGCCAGCCGCACCCCGGCGACGATCTCGCCACGCC